>JACDCH010000313.1 GCA_013694495.1 Acidimicrobiia bacterium
GAGGTGGCCACCGCGCCCGGGAGCGAGACAGACGAGGCGACGGAGGACGCCGAGGACGGCTCGGCGGACGGCGACGAGGTCGAGGGCAGCGACGACGACGGCGCGGGTGATGCCGGCGACGCCGGCAACGGCGGCGGGGACGAGTCGACGACGACGACAGCCGACGGGGCACCGCCTTGATGCGCCTCGCCGCGCTGCTCGTCGCGGCCGGGCTCGACGGTCCGGTGGAGGTGCACGGCGGTGCACACGCCGAAGACGTCGAGGTCGGCGACATCGTGCTCGACAGCCGGACCGCGTCGGCCGGGTCGCTCTTCTGCTGCATCGCCGGCTCCCGGGTCGACGGCCACGAGCTCGCCGGCGCCGCCGCGGCCGCTGGCGCGGTCGCCGTCCTGGCGGAGCGCCGAGTGGACGTCCCGGCGTCCGTCGCGCAGGTGCTCGTGCCCTCCGTCCGTGGGGCGGTGGGCCGGGTCGCGTCCGCCTTCCACGGGCACCCTTCGCGGCAGCTCACGGTCGTCGGCGTGACCGGGACGAACGGCAAGACGACCACCACCCACCTGCTCCGTTCGGTGTTCCAGGCGAACGGACGGAAGGCGGCGGTGATCGGCACCCTCACCTCCGGTCCCGGCGCGCCGCCGACCACCCCCGACGCCCCGGCGCTGCAGGAGCAGCTCGCGGGCCTCCGCGACGATGGCACCACCTTCGTGGCCATGGAGGTCTCGAGCCACGGCCTCGAGATGCGCCGGGTCGACGGCACCTGGTTCGCGGCGACGGCGTTCACCAACCTGAGCCAGGACCACCTCGACCTGCACGGGACGATGGAGGCGTACTTCGCGGCCAAGGCCCGGCTCTTCACGCCGGCCTTCACGGATCTCGCGGTCGTGAACCTCGACGACCAGCGCGGCCGGCTCCTCCTGGACGCGGCGACGGTGCGCACGGTCGGCTGGAGCCTGGCCGACGTCGAGGTCCTCGGCCTCGAGCCCTCCGGCTCGTCGCTGCGCTGGCGCGGCACCGAGCTCCGGGTGCCGCTGGCCGGCCGACTGAACGTCGCCAACGCCGTGGGCGCCGCCACGATCGCCGCCGAGCTCGGGCTGACGCCCGCGCAGATCGCCATCGGGCTCGCCGCGGCCCCGCCGGTCCGGGGCCGCTTCGAGCCTGTGCTGGGGAGCCAGCCCTTCTCGGTGGTCGTCGACTACGCCCACAGCCCCGACGGGCTCGAGCACCTGCTGACCTCGGCGCGCGAGCTCGTCGAGCCGGGCCGGCGCGTGATCGTCGTGTTCGGCGCCGGCGGCGACCGGGACCCCCGCAAGCGGCCCCGGATGGGGGAGGTCACGGCGCGGCTGGCCGACGTCGTCGTCGTCACCTCCGACAACCCTCGGGGCGAGGACCCGGCGTCGATCATCGACGCCATCGTGGGCGGCATGGCGGCGGAGGCGGCGGCCATCGTGGAGCCCGACCGGCGCGCCGCCGTCGAGCGCGCCCTCGCCCTCGCCGAGCCGGGCGACCTCGTCGTGCTCGCGGGCAAGGGCCACGAGACGACCCAGACGAGCGGGGACCGGGTCGTGCCCTTCGACGACGCGACCGTCGCCCGCGAGCTGCTCTTGGCCGCCGGCCACGCGATGTCCGAGGATGGCCACCCGTGATCGGGCTCCTCCTCGCTGCCGCGCTCGGGATGGTCGTGTCCCTCGTGGGCACCCGGTTCCTCATCGACCTGTTGCGGGCCCGCAAGATCGGCCAACCCATCCACGAGGACGTGCCCTCGGGCCACACCGTCAAGGCCGGCACGCCGACGATGGGCGGGATCGTGATCGTCGTGGGCGCCATCGTCGGCTACCTCGGCGCCCACGTGCGCGAGGGCGTGATCTTCACCCGCTCCGGTCTGCTCGTGCTGGGCGCCATCGCCGGCGCCGGGGCGGTCGGGCTGTTCGACGACTGGATCAAGGTCTCCCGGGAGCGCAACCTCGGCCTGTCGAAGCGGGGGAAGATGGGCGGCCTCGTCACCGTGGCCGTCGCCTTCGCCACGCTCGCTGCGTTCCACGCGCCGGTGCACTTCACGCTCGGCTTCACCCGGTTCGACAGCACCGGCATCGACCTCGCCCGCCCCGTGTGGATCGTGCTGACGATGCTGATGATCCTCGCCGCCACCAACGCCGTGAACCTCGCCGACGGGCTCGACGGGCTGGCCGCCGGCTCCTCCATCTTCGCCTTCACCGCCTTCGTGGTGATCGGGTTCTGGGCCCTGACCCACCCGGCCTACGAGCTGCCTCACGCGTTCGACCTCGCAGTGGTGGCCGCCGCCATGCTGGGCGCCTGCACCGGGTTCCTGTGGTGGAACGCGGCCCCGGCCCGGATCATCATGGGCGACACGGGATCGCTCGCCATCGGGAGCGGGCTCGCGTGCCTGGCTGCGCTCACGAGCACCCAACTCCTGTTCCCGATCGCCGCCGGCCTCTTCGTGTTCGAGACGATGTCGGTGATCCTCCAGGTGGGCAGCTTCCGGCTCACCGGCAAGCGGATCTTCCGCATCGCGCCCGTGCACCACCACTTCGAGATGGTGGGCTGGCCCGAGACGACGGTGGTCGTGCGCTTCTGGATCCTCGCCGGCCTGTGCACCGCCGCCGCCCTCGGGCTCTTCTACGCGGACTTCGTCGGCAACGCATCGCTGGGCACCGGGAGCATCGCCCCGTGACCGCCACCGTCGGCGGCGTCCGCCACCCCGCCGTCCGCGCTGCCAGCGCCCGCCGCGAGGTGGCCCGCACGAGCAGCACGGCCTACGTGCTCCTGTTCGCCGTCCTGGCCGTGCTCGTGCTCATCGGCCTCGTGATGGTCGTGTCGTCCTCGTCGGTGGTCGGCCTGCACGACGAGGGCAGCAGCTGGCACTACTTCAGCCGCCAGCTCATCGGCGTCGTCGGCGGCAGCATCCTGTTCCTGCTCACGGTGCGGGTCGACTACCGCCGGTGGCGCAAGCTCGCCCTGCCGCTGTACCTCGCCACCGTCGGCCTCCTCGTCGCCGTGCTGGTGCCCGGCGTGGGGGTGAACGTCAACGGCTCGTCGCGGTGGGTCGACCTCGGCTTCATGCAGCTGCAGCCGTCGGAGTTCGCCAAGCTCGGGACGCTGCTGATCGTCGCCGACCTGCTGGCCCGGCGCCAGGCCTGGGTGGGCGACCCGAAGCGGGCGTTGCAGCCGGCCCTCCTGTGGCTCGGCCTCGTCGCCGCGCTCCTCATGATCCAGCCGAACCTGGGCACCACCCTCGTGCTCGGCATCGTGATCTTCGCCGTCCTCTTCACCGCCGGAGCGCCCGGCGCGTCGCTGGCCCGCTGGGGCGGCGCCGGCGCCGTCGCCGCCCTCATCGCCACCCTCGGCACCCCCTACCGGCGGGCCCGGTTCCTGTCGTTCCTCGATCCGTGGGCCGACCCGGCCGCCGCCGGCTACCAGAACATCCAGGCGCAGGTGTCGCTCGGGTCGGGCGGGTGGCTGGGCGTCGGTCTGGGCGAGAGCCGGGCCAAGTGGGGCTTCCTCCCCGAGGCGCACACCGACTTCATCTTCGCCATCATCGGCGAGGAGCTCGGGCTCGTCGGCGCCCTCACGATCGTGGCGCTGTTCGCCGCCCTCGGCTACCTCGGCGTGCGGGCCGCGGCGCAGGCGCCCGACGCCTTCGGCCGCCTGCTCGCCATCGGCATCACGACGTGGTTCTGCGTGCAGGCCTTCGTCAACGTGGGCGCCGTCGTGGGGATCCTGCCGATCACCGGCGTCCCGCTGCCGTTCATCAGCTTCGGCAGCTCGGCGATGCTGGCCAACATGGCCGCGGCCGGGATGCTCTGCAACGTCTGCCGCTCGTCCCGACGATGATGCGTTTCGACCTCACTCGCTTCGCTCCGTTCGGTCGAGTTGTGCGACACGACTTCGTCGGGGCTGTGACGGTCCTCGGACGACTTCGTCGCCCTGCGGCCGATCCCTGGGGGCTCCGCCCCCAGACCCCCAGCGCCTACGGCGATCGCAACGTCTCCCCTGCATCGGGCCGTCTCGACCGCACCTGCTCCGGTCCGTTCGATGGGGCGTGAGGCGGTCGGATGACGGCCGACGGCGAGGTCTTCGCCGTGATCGCCGGTGGGGGGACGGCGGGGCACGTGCTGCCTGGGCTCGCCATCGCCCGAGCCCTGCGCGATCGGGGGCTGTCCGTGCACTACGTCGGCGCCGAGCGGGGCATCGAGGGCCGCCTCGTCCCTGCCGCCGACGTGCCGCTCACGCTGCTGCCCGGTCGGGGCATCCAGCGCTCCTTCACCCCCCGGGCCCTCGTGGCCAACGTCGGCGCCGTCGCCGGCATCCTCCGAGCCGTGCTGCAGGCGGTCGGGCTCGTGCGGCGCCTCCGCCCCAAGGTCGTCGTCGCTGTCGGCGGGTTCGCCTCGGTGCCGGCCGTGATCGGCGCGCTGGTGGCTCGCGTGCCCGTGGTCGTGGCGGAGCAGAACACCCACCCCGGCGCGGCCAATCGGTTCTCGGCCCGGTTCGCCAAGGCCAGCGCCGTGGCCTTCGAGGGCACGCCCCTCCCGCGGGCGGTCGTGACCGGCAACCCCATCCGGGCCGAGGTCGCCGCCGTCGACCGCGACCGCGACCACGTCGCCGCTCGGGCGCGGTTCGGCGTCGGCCCGGGCCAGGACCTCGTGCTGGTGTCGGGTGGGTCGCTCGGCGCCCTCTCGATCAACCGCGCCGTCCTCGACCTCGTCGAGGGG
>JACDCH010000319.1 GCA_013694495.1 Acidimicrobiia bacterium
GGGTCGGTGGGCGCAGCCGGCGTCGCCGCCCGTTGCACCGGCGCCAGCGTCACCGCCACCGGCGCGCCGCCGAGGGGCAGGGAGAAGGCGAGGCGGCCGTCGCCGTCGGCCTCGACCTCGGTGGTCCCGGCCGGCGTCGTCACCTGCCACCGGCCCTCGTAGCCCGGCGGCGTCGTGGCCGCCAGCGTCCCCAGCCCGGCCGCCGTGAGCCCGCTGGCGGACACCGCCGTGAGCTCGGTGAACGCCGGTCCGCCCCGGTCGGCGACGGTGAAGCGCCAGCCGAACACGTCGCGCTCGTCCTCGACGAAGCGGTGGTCGAACGCAGCCGGTGGCGGCGGCGGATCGGCCAGCACCGCGGTCAGCCCGGGGAGGATGGCGGCCAGGTCGGCCTCGCGGTAGGGCCAGTCGTGGGTGCCGTAGCCCCGGTCGAACCAGTCGTGGGCGATGCCGGCCCTTGCCAGGCGGTCGTGGAGGACGAGGTTCATGGGGTACACGCCGACCTCGAGCGGGATCGTGACGGGGTCGTCGCCGGCGGCAGGCACGCCGTTGCCGGTGCGGATCCACAGCGCGCCCAGCGGTCGCAGGTTGGTGGCCAGGTCGACGGGGTTGTGGCCCCGCCACACGACCTCGCTCGTCAGGTACGGGCCCCAGACGCGGTCGTCGGGGGTGCCGGCCACGGGGTGCAGCACCTGGAAGAGCACGGACTGGACCGGGCCGGCGAGCACGGTGTCGACCGCGCCGGAGATCGAGCCGGCCGCCACCCACAGGTCGGGGTGGCGGGCGGCGTAGCTGAGGGCGCCGAAGCCGCCCATGGAGAAGCCGATCACCGCCCGGCGCTCCCGGGCGCCGCCGGCATGGAAGCGGGCCTCGACGAGCGGCAGCAGCTCGCGGAGGTGGAACGTCTCCCACGCCAGTCCGGCCACCCAGTCGCTGTACCAGCCGGCGTCGGGCGTCCGGCCCGCCTCGGGCATGGCCACCACCATCGGCAGGTCGGCGGTGAGGCCCTCGACGTCGGTGCGCGCCGTCCAGCTCCGGTGGTCGTCGCCCACGCCGTGCAGCAGCCACAGGACGGGCCAGGTGCGGCCCGCGTTGGCCGGGTCGTCGTACCCGGCCGGGAGCAGCACCCGCACGCCCGCCTCGCGCCCGAGGGCGGGGGAGGACACGACGAGCTCCCGGAGGCGGCCCTCGACGACGACGTCGGACACCACCTCGGCTCCGGCGACGCCGGTCTCCGGGGCGGCCCCGACCGACGGCGCGACGAGGCCGACCAGCAGCCCGCCGCCGACCGCCGCCGTCCGGATCAGCCCGCCGAGTCGCACCGCGCCAGCATCGCAGCCCAGCCTGCGCTAGACCCGTCGCCATGCCCGAGCCCCGCACCGTCGAGCCCGCCAACCTCCGTGTCGTCGCCACCGGGCTGCGCTTCCCGGAGGGGCCGGTGGCCATGGCCGACGGGTCGGTCATCGTCACCGAGATCGCCGCCGGAAGGCTCACCCGGGTGCGGCCCGACGGCACGACCGAGGTGGTGGCCGAGACCGGGGGCGGGCCCAACGGCGCCGCCATCGGGCCCGACGGAGCGATGTACGTGACGAACAACGGGGGCTGCTTCGACTTCCACGAGCGGATGGGGATGCTGTTCCCGGGCAGCCCGCCGCTGCCGTCGTGGCCCGGACACGGCTCGCTCCAGCGGGTCGACCTCGTCACCGGGGAAACCACGGCGCTCTACGAGGCGTGCGACGGCAACCCGCTGCGGGCGCCCAACGACCTCGTGTTCGACCGCGACGGCGGCATCTGGTTCACCGACCACGGCGTCCGCGAAGGGCGCCGCTCCGACCGCACGGGCATCTACTACGCCGCCGCCGACGGCTCGTCGATCACGGAGGCGATCTTCCCGCTCGACGCGCCGAACGGGATCGGGCTGTCGCCGGCGGGGGACAAGCTCTACAGCGCCGAGACGCACACCGGCCGGCTGTGGGCCTGGGACGTGACGGCGCCCGGCACGGTCGGCGGCGACAACCCGTTCGGCCCCGGCGGCGGCACCCCGATCTACGACCCGGGCGGCTACATGCTCTACGACTCGCTGGCCGTCGACGGCGAAGGCTGGGTGTGCGTGGCCACGCTCGTGCACGGCGGCATCACCGCCGTGTCGCCCGACGGCACCGAGGCCGAGCGCATCCCGCTGGCCGACCCGCTCACCACCAACATCTGCTTCGGCGCCGACGGCACGGCCTTCGCCACCCTGTCCGGCACGGGCGCCCTCGTGGCCTTCGACTGGCACCGGACCCCGGGGACGCTCGTCTTCAACGCCTGAGCTCCTTTACAGAGTTTCACGTCATCTCGTAGCTTTCCGTTCATGCCGAACGGAACCTCGTCCGCCGTGCCCGCCCACCTCGCCACGCTCGGCCAGGAGGCGACCGCCGGCGCCACCCGCATGCTCCGCGCCGCCGACGGGCTGCACGGCGCCCTGACCACCCTGGCCCGCTCGGATCCGCCCGAGCTCGCTGGCTGGCTGCTGGCGACGATGGCCGGCGACGTCGTGGTCGCCGGGCTGCGCACGATGGCCTGGGCCGACGAGGTGCTCGACGTCGCCACGGCCTTCGCCGTGGCCGGCGCGGGAACGACGCTGAGCAGCAGCGTCGCCGGCGCCGTGGCGCTCGACGACCGCGTGGTGGGCGACCTCCTCTCGCTCCCCGGCGGACGGGTGCGCTCGGTCGAGGAGCTGGCGGCGATGGGGCCGGCCCGGGTGCGGGCCTGGTTCCAGGGCCTGCTCGCCCTCCCGGGGTTCGAGGATCCCGACTTCCGTGCCGTCGAGGGGCTGCTCTACGCCGTCGAGCGGGGCGTCGGTGAGGCCGGCGTCTTCAGCATCTTCTCCGACCCTGCCTTCGACGTCGCCGACGCCGCCGTCCTGGCGAGCATGCAGGACGCCTGGCTCCGGTCGCGGGGGATCACCCCGCCCGACCCGCTCCCCGCCGGGATCGGGGCCCGGGCCGGCGCCGCCCGGGCCGACGCGGTGGCCGGCTGGGTCGAGTGGTTCGAGACGTACGGGTCGCTGCCCGAGGGCGAGCGTGATGCCCTGTGGGCCCGGGCCGAGGAGGGCTCGGTCCGAGCAGCCGAGGTGCTGCTGGCCGAGCAGGGCACCGGGTTCTCGCCGGGGATGATGACGCTCGTCCCGTTCACGCACGCCTTCCGCGCCGCTGTCGCCACCCACCGCGAAGGCGACCTCGTGCGCTCGCTCCTCGCCACCGTCGACCTCCAGCGGCTCAAGGAGCGAGCCGGGACGGTGGCGGGCGAGTGGGTGGCCGCCGCCGGACGCCGGGCCGAGGCCGAGGCACGGGCCGAGGTCGAGCGCCTCCACGACCGCCTCCCCGACATCCTCGACCCGTTCCTGTGGCCCCTGGACCTGCAGGCCGCCACGACCGCCGAGAGCGCGGCCCTCGCCGGGGCCGCGATCGACACCGCCGTCGACGTCGTCCCCCTGTCGATCGCCGGCCTCGGGCCGGGCGACCTGCTCGACCGGGTCGGCCTGGGCGACGACCTCGGCGCGGTCGTCGGGGTGCTCGTCGACCCCTCGGCCACCCCGCCCGACCTCGTCCAGCGCTTCCTCGACGATCTGATCGGCGAGCCCGCGCCCTACGCCGACCCGGCCGGCGCCTACTACCTGGCCTGCCTCGTCGACCTCGGCTACCTCCCCGGCCTGAGCCTCGCCGAGCCGTTCATCCCCGGCGCCGTCCCCTCGATCCCCACGTCTTGACCGGCACGGATCGGAGGGCCGAAACAGGGCGGCAGTAACCTCTTCCGCCCGTGGGGGGGACGTTCTGGATCGAGACGCTGGGCTGCCCCAAGAACCAGGTCGACTCCGACAAGCTCACCGGCGCCCTGCTGGTCGACGGCATGACCGCCGCCGCCGGGCCCGGCACCGCCGACCTGGTGGTCGTCAACACGTGCGCCTTCGTGGAGGACGCCCGCCAGGAGTCGATCGACACCGTGCTGGCCCTGTCCGACGCCCGGCGCGACGGCGCCCGCCTCGTGGTCACCGGCTGCCTGGCCGAGCGGTCGGGCCCCGAGCTCGCCGCCGCCCTGCCCGAGGTCGACGCGGTGGCC
>JACDCH010000371.1 GCA_013694495.1 Acidimicrobiia bacterium
GCTCCGCCGCGCCCTGAACACGATCGACCGCACCCTCACCGACTACATCAACGGCGCGAGACTCGGCAAAGCCGCATGAGAACTCGTCACAAAATTCGGGGGCTCCGCCCCCAAGAGATCTAGGTTCCCGAGGTGCCGGTCGATCCGTACGCCCTCGCCGACGAGGCGGCCGCGGCCGTGTCCGAGCGATCGGGGGTGGCCCGCCATGACGTGGCCGTGGTGCTCGGATCGGGGTGGCTGCCGGCCGCCGACCTGCTGGGCGAGGTCGGCGCCGAGCTGGCCTTCGCCGACCTGCCCGGCTTCCCGGCGCCGACCGTGGCCGGCCACGGCGCGTCCGTCCGCTCCGTCGAATCCGGCGGTCGCCACCTCCTCGTCTTCCTCGGCCGCATCCACGCGTACGAGGGCCACGCCCCGAGCACCGTCGCCCACCTGGTGCGCACCGCGGTGCGGGCGGGGTGCGGCACGGTCGTGCTCACCAACGCGGCCGGCGGGCTGCGGGCCGGCATGTTCATCGGCCAGCCCGTCGTCATCAGCGACCACCTGAACCTCACGGGCCGGTCGCCCCTCGCTGGCCCGGAGCCGCCGCCCGAGGCCGGCTGGGGGCCGCGCTTCTGCGATCTCACCGACGCCTACTCGCCCCGCCTCCGCGCCGTCGCCCTCGAGGCCGAGCCGACGCTCACCGAAGGCGTCTATGCCGCGGTACCCGGTCCCCACTACGAGACGCCGGCCGAGATCCGGGCCTACCAGGCGCTCGGGGCCGACCTCGTGGGCATGTCCACGGTGCACGAGGTCATCGCGGCGCGCCAGGCCGGCGCGGAGGTGCTGGCCCTGTCGCTGGTCACGAACCTGGCCGCGGGCCTCGGGGCCGAGAAGCTGTCGCACACCGAGGTGCTCGACGCCGGCCGGGCGGCGGCGGCGCGCATGGGGGCGCTGCTCGCCGGGCTCGTGCCCCGGCTGTGACGGTCCCGGACGACCTGCGCCGCGCCGCTCTCGAGTGGCGCGACGACGACCCGGATCCGGCCACGCGAGCCGAGGTCGACGAGCTCCTCGCCCGGGACGACGGCGCCGGCCTCGAGGACCGCTTCGGCACCCGGCTCGAGTTCGGCACCGCCGGCCTGCGCGGCGCGGAGGGCGCCGGACCGAACCGCATGAACCGGGCGCTCGTCCGCCGCGCCACCGCGGGGGTGGCCCGCTGGCTGCTCGACACCGGTCGAGCAGGGGACCGACCCGCAGTCGTGGGTCGCGACGCCCGGCACGGGTCGGCCGCCTTCGCCGCCGACGCGGCCGCCGTCCTCACCGGGGCCGGCATCCCCTGCGTCACGTTCGCCGGGGTCGTGCCCACGCCCGTGCTGGCCTACGCGGTCCTGCACGTCGACGCCTGCGCCGGCGTGATGGTGACGGCCAGCCACAACCCGGCGGCCGATAACGGCTACAAGCTCTACGCCGGCGACGGCGCCCAGATCGTGCCGCCGATGGACAGCGAGATCTCCGCCCGCATCGATTCCGTCGGCCCGCTGGCCGACCTGGCGCTGGCGGCCGAGGCGGTCGGGTCGGTGCCGGAGGACGTGGTCGACGCCTACGTCGCGGCCGCGGCCGGCCTCTCCGTCGCCCCCCGGCACCGCGACGTCCGGTTGGCGTACACCGCGCTGCACGGCGTCGGCCAGGCGGTCGCCTTGCGGGTGCTCGAGGCGGCCGGCTTCGCCGCGCCGGCGGTCGTGGCCGAGCAGGCCGAGCCCGACCCCGACTTCCCGACCGTGGCCTTCCCGAACCCGGAGGAGCCGGGAGCGATGGACCGGCTCGTCGACCTGGCTCGCGACAGAGACGCCGACCTCGCCATCGCCAACGATCCCGATGCCGACCGGCTCGCCGTCGCCGTGCCCGATCCGGATGCGCCGGGCGGGTGGCGCGCCCTCAGCGGCGACGAAATCGGCGCGGCTCTGGGCGACTGGCGCCTCGAGCACGACGGCACCGGGCCCGACCGCCTGGTCGCCACCACGATCGTGTCGTCGTCGTTGCTCGGGAAGCTGGCCGCCGAGCACGGCGTCGCCTACGCCGAGACGCTCACCGGTTTCAAGTGGTTGGCCCGGGCCGGTCTCGCCCGGCCGGACCTCCACCCTGTGCTCGCCTACGAGGAGGCCCTCGGGTGCTCCGTCGGCCGAGTTGTGCGGGACAAGGACGGCATGTCCGCGGCCATGGCCTTCGCCGAACTCGTCGCGGCCGAGAAGGCGGCGGGCCGCACCGTGCAGGACCGCCTCGACGACGTCGCCCGCCGCCACGGCGTCCACCGCACCGCGCAGCGCTCCGTGCGCTTCGATGGCCCCGGCGCGCTGGCCCGGTCGAGCGC
>JACDCH010000424.1 GCA_013694495.1 Acidimicrobiia bacterium
GCATGGCGCTGTGGGCGTGCGTGCGCGACCGCGTCGCCACCCCCGCGCTGCTCGGCTTCCTGGCCGACATGGTGCCGGTGTCGGTGGCGAGGGCCGGGGGGCGCGCCGGCGCCGGCACGAGCCTCGACAACACGCTGCGGTTCGGTCCCCGGGCCACGACCTCGTGGGTGCTCGTCGACCTCGATCCCCACCTGGCCCACGACGGCTACGGCCACGGCACCGTGGCCCTGTGGGCGCCCGACGGCACCCTCCTCGCCACCGGCAGCCAGACGGCGGCGATGCTCCTCTTCGACTGAGTTTCGCCGCCACTCGCTTCGCTCCGTTCCGGCGAGTTGTTGTGCCCTCGCTCCGCTCGGACTGTTGCGGTCGACAGGCGTCGCGACGCGGTTGCGACGCGACCGTCGGCGCAATCCGTCCGCAGGTCCTGACTTCTTCGCCGTGAAGGATGCGGGCCTCAGCCGAGCAGGCCGGCGAGGTTGTCGTGGTAGAAGGCGCGACGGGCCTCGTCGCCCACGCCGTCCATCGTGGCCTCGAACTTGGCGATCGGGTCGCGGTTGCCCTCCGGGTGCGGGAAGTCGGAGGAGAAGAGGAACAGGTCGGCGCCGGCCTGGTCGATGAGCCAGCCCACCCGCTCGCCCACGAACGGCGTGATCCGCACGTTGCGGTGCACGTAGTCGGACGCCTTGTCGAGCTCGAGGCCGGCGATCGACGGCTCGGTCTTGCGGAACGTGCGCTGGGTCCGGTCGAGCCGTTCGACCCAGGGCACGACCCACTCGGCGCCCTGCTCGATGACCCCGACCATGAGGCCAGGGTGCCGGTCGAAGATGCCGTCGAAGATCATCGTCGACACGAACAGCTCGGGGGCGATGTGCATCATCAGCACGTCGCGGGCCCTGACGTTCTCGCCGCCGCCGAGGAAGTCGGTCACCGGCCGACCGTTGTTGTGCCACGTCTTCCTGATCATCCGGCCCTGGCCGCCGAGGTGGAGGACGACGGGTCGGCCGCGGTCGGCGATGCGGGCCCACAGGGGGTCGAAGTCGGGGTGGGTCGGCGCCTTGTCGACCGGTGCCGCGGTGGGGAGGTGGAGGGCGCCGCAGCCGAAGTCGAGTGCCTCGTCGAGGACGTCGAGGGCGAGCTCGGGCGTGTCGAGGGGGACGTAGCCGACCCCGACCAGGCGGGGGTCGCCGGCGCACCACTCCGCGATGCCGCGGTTGTGGGCCCGCACGCCGGCCCGCACGACGTCGGGCGAGCCGCCGCCGAACTGGCTGAAGGCGAAGGTGGCGAACACGAGCTGGCGCTCGAAGCCGAGCAGGTCGAGGGCGCGGCTGCGCTCGGCCGGATCGAAGGCGCCCAACGCGTCCCAGCCCTTGGCCGTCATCAGGGCGGCCTCGAGCTCGGCGGCGGCCAGGGCATCGCCCTTGCGCCGCTCGGCCCGCTCGATGGCCTTGTCGGCCAGCCGGCCCGCGCCGCCGAGGGCCAGCGGTCGCAGGAGGTCGCGCTCGGCCGGATCGGCGTAGCCCTCGAGCCAGCCCGGCAGCTCCATGATGTGGCTGTCGGCGTCGAGGATGGTCCGCCCGTCGGCGTAGGTCATCGCTGATCCCCCTTGGTGCCCTCGTCGGCGAGGTGACACAATGTCACCATGGCTCGGGTCGCCGCAACCGCCGCCCCTCGGTTGTCCGGCGTCGACCGGCGCGACGCGCTGCTCGACGCCGCGGCCTCGCTGCTCGTCGAGCACGGCGGCCTCGGCATCACGATGGACGCGGTAGCCGCCGGGGCCGGGGTGAGCCGGCCGCTCGTCTACAAGCACTTCGCCAACCGCGACGAGGTGCTCGTCGAGCTCTACCGCCGCGAGAGCGACCGGTTCGACGCCGACGTGCGGGAAGCGCTGCGCGACGTGCGGGGCTTCGAGGCCACCGTGCGGGCGACGGCGGCGACGGTCCTGGCGTCGCCGCCGGTGCGGGAGCGGATCTTTGCCGCCCTCCTGCGCGCCCAGCCGTCGAGCGCAGACCTGCGGGGCGCCCAGCGCCACCGGCAGGATGCCAACCGAGCCTGGTTCGCCCGCCTGGCGGCCGACGAGTTCGGGCTCGCCGACGCCGACGCCGACGCCGCGGTGGCCATCTTCTTCAGCGGCCTCGAGGCGCTCATCGGCTGGAACCGGGCCGGCCGCCTCGACTGCAGCGACCTGCTCGACCTGTATGTGCGGGTCGTCATGGGAGGGCTCGAGGCGCTGCGGGCGGATCGCCCTCCTCCTCGCTGACGTCGAGGGCGCTCGCCCGACGGTGAACCACTCGGACTCGGCGCCGCTGCCGCTGCGCTAGCGGTGCCGGCCGAACCCGACGATGGCCGAGCCGTGCATCGCCGGCTCCTCGCCGGTGACCTCGCGGAGCCACGCGCAGATCGCCTGCGCGTCGGCCCGGCGCCGCTCGTCGGCGACCGAGGCGAGGAACGACCCGACGTCGGCGTCGGCGCGCTGGCTCGTGGGTTCGGCCATGACCGCAGTCTTGCCCCTCATCGTTGCGCCAGCTCGACGAAGCGGCGGGCCGCGGGGGACAGGCCCGTCGGTCGGTGGACCAGCACGACCGACCGTCGCAGCGGCGGGTCCAGCGACCGCACCACCGCGCCGCGGGCCTCGCTCCCGGACGCCAGCGGGCGGGGCACGATGGCGGTGCCGGCGCCCGCGAGCACCAGGGGGATGAGGGCGTCGCGCACCTCCGTCTCGACCGCCACCGTCGCCTGCCGACCGATCGCAGCCAGTGCCGAGTCGAGCGCCTCGCGCAGCGACGTGCCGAGCGGCGTGAGGACGAGCGGCCGGTCGGCGAGGCGCCCGAGGGACAGGC
>JACDCH010000379.1 GCA_013694495.1 Acidimicrobiia bacterium
GGCGTGCCCGTCTCGGCCAGCACCGCTGCCTCCTCCGCGTCGACGACGACGGCCCACTCGGCCCCCACCGTCCGGGCGCCGTGCACGCACAGCGACTCGAGCAGCTCGGGCGTGCTGGCCGCGCCGACGAGCATCGCCGCCGTCTCGAGGGCGTCGAGGCGGGGGTCGTGCAGGGCGTCGGCGATCGGGCGCACCGACTCGACGTCGCACCCGTCGACCTGGCTGATCTCGGCGGCGAGGAGGCCGACGAGGCTGTCGTCGGGCAGCTCGACGACGAGCTCGTCGATGGCCCGTCCGGCGCCCCGCTCGAGGATGTCGATGCCGACGACGTCGCCCCGCACGGCGCCGATGCGGCTGGCGACCTGGCCGAGCGCGCCAGGACGGTCGGGAACCCACACCCGCACGACGAACGTGCTCACCGGCGCCTCCGTTCGATGGCCATGGCGAGGAACCGTACGGAGCGTGTGTGAACGGTTCGTTTCCCGCGTGCAACCATCCCGGGAACGGTCGCCGGCGAGCGGGGTTCTTGACCGCCTGGTCAAGTCGTCCGTACCTTCCGCCCGTGACCATGCTTGCTCCGGAGCTGCGCCTCCGGGCCCCATCACCGCCCAGCGAGCTGGATGTCGGTCCCGAGCAGCTCCGTCGCACGGTCGCTCGGTCGGGCGGTCACCAGGACATCGCCGCCCGAGCGACGGCGGGCCGGTGACCACCAACGGGCGCAAGCTGACGCCGCGGGGCAAGGAGCGCCGGCAGCAGCTGCTCGACCACGCCACCCAACGGTTCGCCGAGACGGGCTACCACCCCACCTCGGTGGCCGACATCGTCGGTGGCGTCGGGGTCGGCAAGGGCGTCTTCTACTGGTACTTCGACTCGAAGGAGCAGCTGTTCCTCGAGCTGCTGGCCGAGGCCCAGCGCGACCTGCGGCGCACCCAACGTGACGCCATCGCGTCGGAGGACGACCCGCTCAGGCGGCTCGAGATCGGCATCCGCGCCGCCTTCCGGTGGTGGGCCGGCCACCCCGAGATCATGAACCTGCTCCAGTTCGCGGCCACCGAGAAGCAGTTCCGGCCGGCGCTGCGGCAGGGCCAGAGCGTGGCGCTGGGCGACGCCGTCACCCACCTCAAGGAGGCCATCGCCGAGGGCCGCATCACCGACGGCGACCCCGAGGAGCTGGCCCACGCCATCATCGGCCTCACCGGCCACCTCTCGCGCGAGCTCGTGCACCGCCGGGGCGACGACCCCGAGCGCGTCGCCGACCTCGCCGTCACCCTCCTGTTCGACGGCCTCCGCGGCCGCTGAGGCTCTGGCCGCCCTCACCCCAGCTTGGTGAGGCCCTTCTTCAGGTTGCGGCACGCCTGACCGATGCGCTGCTCGTTCTCGATGAGGGCGAAGCGGACGTGGTCGTCGCTGCTGGGGCCGAAGCCGATGCCGACCGACACCGCCACGTCGCACTGCTCGATGATGAGCTTGGCGAACTCGATCGAGCCGAGCTCGGCGTAGGGCGCGGGGATCGGCGCCCAGAGGAACATCGTCCCCCGGGGCGGCGTGACCGGCCAGCCCGCACGGTTCAGCCCCTCGACCAGCGCGTCGCGGCGCGACTCGTAGATGGCGTTGGTCTGCTTCGGGAAGTCCTGGGCCTCGTTCAGGGTGACGGTGGCCGCGATCTGGATCGGCTGGAAGGTGCCGTAGTCCAGGTAGCTCTTCAGCTTCCCGAGCGCCTGTACGACCTCGGCGTTGCCGACGAGGAACGCCATGCGCCACCCGGCCATCGAGAACGACTTCGTCATCGAGTAGAGCTCGACCGCGCACTCCTTGCCGCCCTCGCACTCGAGGATCGACGGCGGCTGCCAGCCGTCGAAGGCGGTCTCCGCGTAGGCGAAGTCGTGCACGAGGATGACGTCGCGCTCGCGGGCCCAGTCGACCAGGCGCTGGAAGTCGGCCAGCTCGACGGTGGCCGTCGTGGGGTTGTGCGGGAACGAGAGCACGACGACGCGGGGCTTGGGCCAGCCCAGCTCCCACGCCTCCATGATGTTGGCGATGTAGTCCTCGTCGCCGCCGATGGGCACCTGGCGCACGTCGGCGCCGGCGAAGTACGGGCCCCAGATGTGGATCGGGTAGCTCGGGCTCGGCACGAGGGCGGCGTCGCCGGCCTGGAGCAACACCCACATCAGGTGGCTGAACCCCTCCTTGGCGCCGATGGTGCTGATGACCTCGGTGTCGGGGTCGAGCGCGACCCCGAAGCGGCGCTGGTAGAGGTCGGCCACGGCCTGGCGCAGCTTCGGGATGCCCCGGCTGGCCGAATACCGGTGGTTGCGGGTGTTGTGGGCGGCCTCCGCCAGCTTGTCGACGGCGATCTGGGGCGACGGGATGTCCGGGTTGCCGAACCCGAGGTCGATCACGTCGCGGCCGGCGCGGCGGGCCTCGACCTTGAGGCCATCGATGATCGTGAACACATACGGCGGCAGGCCCGGGATGCGGCGGAACTCCATGGCCGGCGACGGTAGCCGCCGCGACCAGCTCGCATCGACCTTCATCGCTATTCCGTTGCACTACTCTGCAACCATCTCGACCCGCCCGTACCGGAGCCCGCAGCGCGACGACCAGGCCGCGGCGACTCGCACGGCCATCCTCGCCGCCTTCGCCGACCAGCTCGGCCGGCCCGGCGCGGTCGAGCTGTCGGTCGCCGCCGCGGCGGTGACGGCCGGGGTCGCGGTGCGCACCGTCCACCACCACTTCCCCGACCTCGCCGCCCGCCTCACGGCCGTGGCCGCCCACGCCGACGAGGAGCTGGGGCCGCTCCCCCGCATCGCGGGCGTGGCCGACCTCCCCGACCA
>JACDCH010000406.1 GCA_013694495.1 Acidimicrobiia bacterium
GCGTGGTACGCCGCGCCCAGCCCGACCCGTGCGGCTGCCTCCCATGCGGCGCGATCGAACGCTTCGGCCACGCTCCCCCCTCCGGTGCTCGTCCCGGCCGCAGCCTCGCGCGGCGCGGCGTCAGGGGGCGGGCGCGAACCCGCCGATCTCGTTGCCCTCGGGGTCGGCCAAGTGGTTCAGCCGCGGTCCTGCTCGGGGCGCAGGGTGGGGAAGAGGATCACGTCGCGGATGGTCGGCGCGTCGGCCAGCAGCATCACCAGCCGGTCCATCCCGATGCCGAGCCCACCGGTCGGCGGCAGGCCGTACTCGAGGGCCCGCAGGTAGTCCTCGTCGACGGCCATGGCCTCGTCGTCTCCCGCTGCCTTGTACGCGGCCTGCGCCTCGAACGTGGCTCGCTGCTCGACCGGGTCCTGGAGCTCGCTGAACGCGTTGCCGAGCTCGCGGCCGGCGACGATCGGCTCGAAGCGCTCGACCATGCCCGGCACCTCCCGGTGGTCGCGCGCCAGGGGTGAGACCTCCTTGGGGTGGTCGAGCACGAACACCGGGCCCCAGATCGCCGACTCGGTGGTCTTCTCGTAGAGCTCGAGGACGAGCTTGCCGCCGCCCCAGGCATCCTCCCACGGCACGCCGTGCTCGTCGAGGACGGCCCGCAGCTCGTCGACCGGCTGGCGCACGTCGACCCGCAGGCCGGTGTGCTCCTCGATGAGCTCGACCATCGTCGCCCGCCGCCAGGGCGGCGTGAGGTCGAGGTCGCGGCCGCCGTAGGTGAGCTTCGTCGTGCCCCGCAGCTCGGTGGCGAGGTGGGCCACCAGCGACTCGGTGAGCTCCATCATGTCGCCGTAGTCGGCGTAGGCCTGGTACAGCTCGAGCATCGTGAACTCGGGGTTGTGGCGGGGCGAGAGGCCCTCGTTGCGGAACACCCTGGCGATCTCGAAGACCCGCTCGAGGCCGCCGACCGTGAGCCGCTTGAGGTAGAGCTCCGGCGCGATGCGGAGGTACAGGTCCATGTCGAGCGCGTTGTGGTGCGTCGTGAACGGCCGGGCGGTGGCGCCGCCGGGGATGGGGTGGAACGTCGGCGTCTCGACCTCGATGAAGTTGCGGTCCTCGAGCCAGCGGCGCGTGAGCGAGAACACCTTGCTGCGCAGCAGCAGCGTCTCACGCGCCTCGTCGGTGACCCACAGGTCGACGTAGCGCTGCCGGTAGCGCGTGTCGGGGTCGGTGATGCCGTGCCACTTGTCCGGGAACGGGCGGCGGGCCTGGGCCAGCAGCGTCCAGCCGTCGACGCGCACGGACAGCTCGCCCCGGCGGGTCGCCATGACGATCCCCTCGACGCCGATCCAGTCGCCCAGGTTCAGGTGCGAGAACTCCTCGAACGCCGGCGTCGACGCAGCCGGGGCGAACAGCTGGATCCGTCCCGACGAGTCCTGCAGCGTGCCGAAGGCGAGCTTGCCCTGCACCCGCCGCAACATGAGCCGCCCCGCGATCCGCACGACCCGCTCGGTCTCGGTGCCGGGCTCGATGCTCGCGAACTCGGCGGCCAGCGCGCCGGCGCGCGCATCGACCTCGTAGCGATACGGGATGTCCATCAGATGCCTCGGACGGACGGGGCCGACGCGGCGAGGAGCGTCATGACCGCCGGAGGCGCTGGGGGTCCGGGGGCGGAGCCCCCGGGAATCAGCCGCAGGGCGGCGAAGTCGGCTGCGGACCGCGATCGGAGCGAGGCGAGTGAGCTCGACATGCTCAGCGCATGACCGCCAGAGGCGCTGGGGGTCCGGGGGCGGAGCCCCTGGGAATCGGCCGCAGGGCGACGAAGTCGGCCGAGGACCGAAAACCGCCCGAGCGGAGCGAGGTCCACCAAACTCGAGCGAACGGAGTGAGGCGCAGCCGAACGAGTGAGCTCGAAACTCATCGCTGGTTCTTCTCGTAGATGAGGCGGAGGCCGTGGAGGGTGAGCCAGGGCTCGTGCTCGGTGATCATCTCGGAGTACGGCGCGATGACCGCGGCGAGCCCGCCGGTGGCGACGACGGTGGCCTCGCCGATCTCGTGGACGATGCGGCGGGCGATGGCGTCGACCTGGCCACCGAAGCCGTACAGCGCGCCGGACTGGATCGACTCGATCGTGTTCTTGCCGATGACGTTGCGGGGCTCGATCAGCTCGACCTTGCGCAGCGCTGCGGCCCGGCTGAAGAGGGCCTCCATGCTGATCTCCACCCCGGGGATGATGGCGCCGCCGAGGTACTCGCCCTCGGCGGAGATGGCCTCGAGCGTGGTGGCGGTGCCGAAGTCGACCACGATCGTTGGCCCGCCGAAGAGGTCGAAGGCGGCGACGGCGTCGGCGATGCGGTCGGCGCCGACCTCCTTGGGGTTCTCGTAGAGGATCGGCATGCCGGTCTTCACGCCGGGCTCGACGACGACGGCCTCGAAGCCGAAGTAGCGGCGGGTCATCTCCCGCACCGCCGCGGTGATCGACGGGACCGACGAGCACAGGGCGACCCCGGAGACGTCCTCGTCGAAGCTGAAGCCGTGGAAGCCGAGGAACTCCTGCACGAGCAGGGCGAGCTCGTCGCTCGTGCGCTGCGCGGAGGTGGCGATGCGCCAGTGGTCGAGGAGGTCGCGCTCGGCGCCGGTGCCGACCGGCGGCTGCCCCGCCTCGGTGCCGAAGAGCCCGATGACGGTCTGGGTGTTGCCCACGTCGATCGCCAACAGCACGGCGGGGCACGCTACGTGGCGCCCCGTGCCGCCCCCCAACCAATCCGGGCCGGGTGTCGACCGCCCGGACCGACGTGCGAGTCAGGCGTTCGGGTCGATGTCGAGACCGATGTCGAGGACGGGGGCGCTGATCGTGATGTGCGACGTGGAGATCACGTCGACCCCGGTGGCGGCGTAGTCGGCGATCGTCTCGATGGTGATGCCGCCGCTGGCCTCGAGAAGCGGGCGGCGGGCCGCGCCGTCGGCCAGGGCGACGGCCTCGCGCACCTCGGCGGGCGAGAGGTTGTCGAGGAGGATGGCGTCGGCGCCGGCGGCGAGGGCCTGCTCGACCTTGTCGAGCGAGTCGGCTTCGACGTGGATCGTGCGGGCCGGCCACGTGGCCCGGGCCTGGCGCACGGCCTCGGCGATCCCGAGCCGGGTCAGGTGGTTGTCCTTGAACATCACCCAGTCCGAGAGGTTGCCGCGGTGGTTCCAGCCGCCGCCGGCCCGCACCGCCGCCTTCTCGAGCGACCGGAGCCCGGGGGTCGTCTTGCGGGTGTCCCAGACGCGCGCCGTGCCGCCCCGTGCGGCGGCGGCGTCGACATAGCGACGGGTGAGCGTGGCCACGCCCGACAGGTGGTTCAGGAAGTTCAGCGCGGTGCGCTCGCCGGTGAGGATCGATGCCAGCGGGCCGACGACCTCGCCGATCGTGGCGCCCGCCGCCACGGCGTCGCCGTCGTCGGCCGACCACCGCACCTCGACATCGGGGTCGAGCTGGGCGAACGCCTCGGTTGCGCAGCGCGTACCGGCCAGCACCCCGTCGCGGCGGGGCACGAAGGCCGCCGTCACAGCCGGGCCGTCGGGCACGAGCGCGGCGCTGAGGTCGCCGAGCGGCGTGAGGTCCTCGGCCAGCGCGACGGCGACGGCCCGACGGATCTCGGTGATCGGCGCATGGTGGACCGCAGCCATCTCAGGACCTGCGCACGGATCGTCGGTCGATGGTCATGGGGTCGCAGGTCCTTCCTCTATCGCCATTCGATTCCGGGTTACCGCGTCGGGGGCTTCGCCGAGGCGGTCGGGAACCCTTCATCTCAGCCTCCCAGCACGAAGCGGAGGAGCAGGGCGTCGTCGGCCTCGGGGAACTCCTCGCGGGCGTGGGCCCCGCGGGTCTCCTCGCGAGCGAGTGCCCCCGCCACGACCACCTGGCCGACGGTCTGCAGGTTCCGCAGCTCTGCGGCGGCGACCCCGCCCTCGCCGCCCGGCCGGCGGGCCAGCGCCATGGCCATGTCGAGCGACCCCGCCGAACGCAGCACGCCGGCGTGGGTGCTCATGCCCGTCTGGAGCTCGTCGCGGGTGACCGGCGGGCCCTCATCCCAGCCCAGCTCGAACGGCAGGCGACGCCCGCCGATGACACCGGCCTCGACGGCCTCGCCCTGGAGCACCGAGCGCATCGCGCCGGTGGGCGACGGCCCGTCGATGCCACCGTCGATGGCGTCGACCGCGCGCGGTGCGAACACCATCCCGTCGAGCAGCGAGTTCGACGCCAGCCGGTTGGCGCCCATGACGCCGTTGCAGGCGGCCTCGCCCGCGGCCCACAGCCCCGGCAGCGAGGTGGCGCCGTCGAGGTCGGCCACGACGCCGCCGCAGCAGTAGTGGGCGGCGGGGGCGACGGGCAGCCACTCCCTGACCGGGTCGAGGCCGACCTCGGTGAGGTTGGCGGCGATCGTGGGGAAGCGGACGGCGAAGCGGTCGAGGCCGGTGGCGTCGAGCCACATGTGCTCGACGTCCTGCTCGAGCATGCGGGCGGTGATGGCCCGGCTCACCTTGTCGCGAGGGAGCATCTCGTCGACGAAGCGGTCGCCGTTCTTGTCGCGCAGGAGGGCGCCGTGGCCCCGCAGCGCCTCCGACAGCAGCGGCCGGGGCATGAGCGGGTGGTGCAGGGCGGTCGGGTGGAACTGCACGAACTCGACGTCGGCGACGGCCACCCCGGCCCGGATGGCCATGGCGGTGCCGTCGCCGGTGGCCTCGAGGGGGTTCGTGGTGACGGCGAACAACTGGCCCGCGCCGCCCGTGGCCAGCAGCACGTTGCGGCTACGCACCTCGATCGTTCGGCCGTCGGCGTCGAGGGCAGTGACCCCGACGCAGCGGCCGCCCTCGACGATGAGGTCCGACGCGAACGTGCGCTGGAGCACCGTGGCCGCGGTGGCCTGCACGGCCGCCACCAACGCCCGCTCGATCTCGTAGCCCGTCGCCGCCCCGCCGGCGTGGACGATGCGGGCGACGCTGTGGCCGCCCTCCCGGGCCCGCTCGAGCTGGCCGCTGCCGTCGACGTCGAACACCGCACCGAGAGCGATGAGCTCGTGCACCCGGTCGGGGCCCTCGTCGACGAGCACCCGCACGGCTTCGACGTCGCACAGGCCATCGCCGGCGAGGAGCGTGTCGGCCAGGTGCAGGTCGGTGGAGTCGGGGTCGGCGCCGCCGAGCACCGCGGCCACCCCGCCCTGGGCCCACCGGGTGGTGGCCATGTCGAGCTCGGCCTTGGTGAGAACCCCGACCCGCATGCCGAGGCCAGCGGCGCGGGTGGCCGCCGACAGCCCGGCCACGCCCGATCCGAGGACGAGCAGGTCGAGGTCGAGATCGGGCGGTCCGGCGGCGGCCATGCAGCGGCCGTTCTAGCCGGTGCCCGCGGCGTGGGCCCCGACGTTGTCGATGAGCCGGGCCCGGCCGAAGCGGGCCGCGCCGAGCAGCCGCAGCTCGCCGGCCAGTGGGTCGACGGGCTGCAC
>JACDCH010000419.1 GCA_013694495.1 Acidimicrobiia bacterium
CGAGACTCGATCGGCGTACCGGTGGCGGTCATGGCCGGGATCGCCCTCGGGGTGCTGGCCACGACGCGCGCCGCGTTCGGGCACGTCCCGGCTCTCGTGGCCCTCGCCCTGTGGCCCCGCGGCCGGCGGGCCGCCTTGGCCGTCGGCCTAGCCGGCACCGCCGTCGTGCTCGCCCTGCACGGCGCGTTGATCGCGCGCGTCGGTTGGTCGGAGTACACGCCCGTGCAGCAGCTGCTCGTGAAGTCCGACGAGGATCTCTCCGACGTCGGGCGGCTGGTCGTGGTCGCCGGCGTGGTCCTGGCCGGCGTGCTCGTCGCGGTGCAGCTGCGCCGGCGGGACGCCATGCGGCCGGCCCCGATCCTGCTCGCCGGCGTCGGGGTACCGATGGTCGCCATCGCCCTCGCCGGCCTCGTCACCGCCCGCGACCCGTCGTCGTGGAGCGCGGGCAGCTACTTCATCGACACCGGGGTCATCGCCGCTGTGTGGGCGGCCGAGCGGGTTGCCATAGATTCCCCGGAGTGACGGTCACCGAGGAAGCCCCGGCCAAGAAGGAGCGCTGGACCGCGCAGTGGAAGGAGCTGTACGACGAGGTCGTCGACAGCGGCCTCTGCACCGGCTGCGCCGGCTGCGTGATCGTCTGCCCGCACGACGTGCTCAGCTACAACCACGAGTCGGGCGGCTACAAGCCGTTCCACATCGAGGAGGAGCTCGGACCCACCAACTGCGTCCACGGTGAGAAGGGGTGCACCAGCTGCACCCGCGCCTGCCCCCGGTTCCGGAGCTGGGAGCCCGAGGCCGACGAGCACCTCTTCGCCCGGGCCCGACAGCCCGACGAGGTGTCCGGCATCTATCAGGACCTCCTCCTGACCCGGGCCAGCGAGGACATGGTCCACCAGATGGGTCAGGACGGCGGGCTCGTCGCGGCGATGCTCATCTGGCTGCGGGAGCACGACTACATCGACGCCGCCCTCGTGTCGTTCCTCGACGGCGAGGCGGGCGACTGGAAGGCCAAGCCCGGCGTCGCCGTGACCCGGGAGGAGATCCTCGCCTCGGCCGGCAGCCGCTACACGTACTCGGCCAACACGCTGGCCTCGAAGGAGGCCGCCGAGCGGGGCCTCTCCCGCCTGGCCCTGGTGGGCATGTCGTGCCAGTCGTCGATCCTGCCGGTCGCCTGGCACCGCAAGGTCGGCAAGTCGACCAAGCCGTTCCTCTTCAACATCGGCCTGCTGTGCTCGAAGACGTTCGACGACGCCATCTTCGAGGAGCTGTTCGAGACCAAGTACGGCCTGCGGAAGCAGGACATGGTCAAGATGAACATCAAGGGCGTGTTCCAGATCTGGATGAAGGACGGCTCCTACCACGAGATCAACCTCAAGGAGTGCCACGCCTGGACCCGCGAGGGCTGCGTCCACTGCCCCGACTTCGCCGCCGAGCACGCCGACGTCTCCACCGGCGGCATCGGCAAGGACAACGACTGGACGCTCACGATCGTCCGCACCGACCTCGGCCGCGAGGTGATCACCCGCATGATCGACGACGGGTCGATCATCGCCCGGCCGGCCGACGAGGACCCCGGCGCCATCAAGCTCATGCACAAGCTCTCCGAGAAGAGCCGCGAGCGCTGGCCCGACACGGCGATCGCGTTCCCGAAGGCGATGGCGCCGCACTGACCCACGGCGGAGGGGGTCAGCCGCCGGTCGTCGTGGTCTCGTCCGCGCCGGCGGTGCCGGCGGTCGTCGCCGTGCTCGCGGTGGTCGGGCTCGGGCGGGTCGTCGGCGGCGTCGGGTCGACGCGGTCGAAGGCGCAGTCGAGCACGAGCTGACGGGCCTCCTCGGGGAGGGCGCCCGGGTCGCTCTGGAGCTGGAGGTCGAGGCGCTCGAGCTCGCCCGCGCCGAAGCGCTCGACCAGCGCTTCGTAGGCGCAGCGGCAGACCGGGTCGGCCGGCGGGTCGCCGTCGGGGGCGCACGTCTCGAGCACCATCGACTGCACGGCGTCGGCGTCGTCGGTGGCGGCACAGGCCGACCCGCCGAGGACGGCGGCCAGGGCGATGACGAGCAGCCGGAGGCGCACCGCCGCGAACCTAGTGTCCCGGAAGGCTGATCATGTGGCGAATTCGGCGGCCAGATTCGCCCCTGGCGGCGTCCTCGGCCTCGCATTCGCTGGGGGAGTCCGTCGGCCTGCGTCCTTGCCAATGACGAATCTGAC
>JACDCH010000458.1 GCA_013694495.1 Acidimicrobiia bacterium
GTCATGGAGAGCTACGAGTGATCAGCCGTTGGGCTTGCCGGGCGCGCGATCTGAGGGGCTGCCGGTGGTGGCGCGGCAGTTGGACGCACCGGACGTTCCTGCGTGAGGTCCGGGGTTGCCGCCCTCGGGCGAACCTCCGTGGGCCTCGTCCTCAGCGACGTGGTCGTTGCCGAAGTAGGAGAAGCCAGGCGAGGGCTCCTCGCCGGCGGGTGCGATGCAGTGAGCGGCGGAGGCCGACCCTGCTTGACCGAGGGTGAGGCCCCCGACCATCGCAGCGGCGGCGACGGCGTAGCGGATTCCCTTGCGCATCATCAAACTCCTCTGTAGGCGGGTGTAGGCCCCGCCTGTTCGGAGCCGCAGTCAGCAGCGGATGACGGTCCCCTTCTGCAGCGCAGGCACCGACTGCCACCCGAGGCGGAGCGCACACAACTGCCAGAAGCACCCGTGCCACCCAGCGGGCAGGATCACCTCGGGGGATGACGCTCCTGTCCTGCGGTTCCAACTCTCCGGAGAGATCAGAGTTGCAGGTAGTGGCGGGAGATGATCTCCTTCATGATCTCCGTCGTGCCGCCGTAGATGCGGGTGACGCGGGCGTCGGCGTAGGCGCGGGCGATGGGGTACTCGCTCATGTAGCCGTAGCCGCCGTGGAGCTGCACGCCGGCGTCGACGACCCGACCCTGGAGCTCGGTGCACCACCACTTGGCCATGGCGGCCTCCTCGGCGGTGAGCTCGCCGTCGTTCAGCGCCACGACGCAGCGGTCGACGAATGCCTGCGCGACTTCGACCTCGGTGGCCATCTCGGCCAGCCGGAACCGGCTGTGCTGGAACGACCCGACGGGCTGGCCGAAGGCCGTGCGCTCCTTGGCGTAGGCGAGGGCGTGGCCGAACGCAGCCCTGGCGGCGGCGACGCCGGTCACCGCGATCGACAACCGCTCCTGGGCGAGGTTCTGGACGAGGTAGCGGAAGCCCTCACCCTCCGCGCCGAGGCGGTTCTCGACCGGTACCCGCACGTCGTTGAAGAACAGCTCCGCCGTGTCCTGGGCGTGCAGGCCGATCTTGTCGAGGTTGCGCCCCCGCTCGAAGCCCTCCATGCCCCGCTCGAGGATCAGGAGCGACATGCCCTTGTGGTGCTGCGTCGGGTCGGTCTTGACCGCGGTGATCACGAGGTCGGCGTTGATGCCGTTGGTGATGAACGTCTTCGAGCCGTTGACCACGTAGTGGTCGCCGTCGCGGATCGCAGTGGTGGACATCGACGCGAGGTCCGAGCCGATGCCCGGCTCGGTCATGGCCACGGCGGTGATCAGCTCGCCGGCGCAGATGCCGGGCAGCCAACGGGCCTTCTGCTCGTCGTTCGTCTGGTGGACGAAGTACGGGATGCAGATGTCGTTGTGCAGCGTCAGGCCGAGGCCGGCCGCATTGACCCCGGCCACCTGGATCTCCTCGGCGAGAGCGACGTTGTAGCGGAAGTCCCGCACGCCGCCCCCGCCGAATTCCTCCGGTACGTCCATGCCGAGGAAGCCGCTGGTCCCGGCCTTGCGGAACACCTCTCGGTCCATGATGCCGGCCGCCTCCCACGCGTCGTGGTGGGGCACGAGCTCCTTGTCGAGGAACGCCCGCACGCTGGCCCGGAACAGCTCGTGCTCGTCGGTGAAGAGGGCTCGCCGCATGGTTCGACGGTAGGCCGCGGTCTATCGTCGGCCTCCAACAACCCAGGGGAGCCCGGAGGTGCCGGGCTGAGAGGGCGACCAGATCCGTCGCCGACCCTCGAACCTGAACCGGGTCATGCCGGCGGAGGGAGCGGACGTGGCAGTCGGATCGGTGGTCGTTGTCAGCGGCGGGGGACCGGTGCCCGCGGGCGTCGTCGAGCACTTGCCTCCGGGGGCCAGGGTGGTGGCCGCCGACGGCGGGACGGACGTGGCCCTCGCTCTCGGCCTCGGCATCGACCTCGTCGTCGGCGACCTCGACTCGGTCAGCCCCGAAGGGCTCGACGCGGCCCGGGCCGGTGGCGCCACGATCGAGCGCCACCCCGAGGACAAGGACGCCACCGACCTCGCTCTCGCCCTCGACGCCGCCGCCCGCATGCTCGAAGGCCGGGGCGACGTGGCCGTCGTCGGCGCCGGCGGTGGGCGCTTCGACCACCTGCTGGCCGGGGTGCTCGCCCTCGCCGACCC
>JACDCH010000504.1 GCA_013694495.1 Acidimicrobiia bacterium
CCGACACCGCGCCCACCGGCGTGGTGGCCCACGCCGCCACCGTCGTCGACGTCGGCGACCGGGCCGTCACCGTCGCCGTCCCCGAGGCCGACGCCCCCCGCCTCGCCTTCGCGGCCGCCCGGGGCACCGTCACCCTCGCTCTCGTCGGCGCCGGCTGACCGGCCGCCTGGCACCCTCCGGTCGGCGGTCGCCCGGGGCAGCAGCGGTCAGCGGGCGGTGAAGATCCCGAGGATGGCGACGCCGGCGAGCACCCGGTAGATCACGAACGGGGTGAAGGTCGAGGTGCGGACGAGGCGGAGGATGCCCCACACCGCCAGCCAGCCGGTCACGGCCGAGGCCACGATGCCCCAGAAGAACGGGGCGGCGAACCCGTCGGGGATGCCGGTCCCGTCGGAGCCGAAGGCGTCGACGCCCTTGAACAGCACGGCCCCGGCCGTGATCGGGACGCTCATCAGGAACGCCACCCGGACGGCGGCGTCGCGGGCGAGGCCGGCGAAGCGGCCGGCGGTCATCGTCACCCCGCTGCGGCTCACGCCGGGCTGCAGCGCCAGTGCCTGCCCGACGCCCATGAGCACGACATCGCGCAAGCGGACCTCCTCGATCGAGCGGCGGCCCGGCGCCCGGTCGGCCCACAGCAGCACGAGGCCGAACACGATCAGCATCGTGGCGATCAGTGGGATCTGGCCCAGGTGCTCGTCGATGAAGTCCGAGAGCAGCGCCCCGGTGATGGCGGCCGGCACCGACGACAGCGCGAGGTACCAGGCCAGGCGGCCGTTGCGGGACTTCGGCTTCGTGAGGCCGTCGCGGACGAGGCCTACGAGGTCGCCGCGGAAGTAGGCGACGAGGGCGAACAGCGTGCCGATGTGGAGGGCCACGTCGAACGTCTTCTCGAGCCCGGCGTCGCCGCCGAAGTCGTTCCAGTCGAAGAGCCAGGGCACGACGAGCAGGTGCCCGGACGAGCTGATGGGCAGGAACTCCGAGAGGCCCTGGACGATGCCGAGGACGACGGCATGGAGGATCGGCACGGCGGGCGAAGGTAGGGCGGGCGCGCTCAGTTACCGGACAACGAGACCTCGCCGACGACTACGGTCGGGAAGCCGTCGCCGCTCGGGAGCCACTCGAGATCGGCCCCGACGGCCACGACGTCGAGCAGGAGCCGCTGCAGCGTGGAGGCGACGGTGACCTCGCGGACCGGCTGGAGGGCCTCGCCCCCGCCCACCAGCATCCCCTCGACGCCCACGGAGAAGTCACCCGACACCGGGTTGACGCCGGAGTGGAGGCCGGTCATGGCCTGCACCACCAACGCGCCGTCGTAGCGGGCGAGCAGGTCGTCCCAACTCCCGTCGCCCGGCTCGAGGGCCAGGGCCTGCACGCCGGCGCCGGGCATGGAGCGGGCGCTGCGCACGGCCGACCCGGTCGACGCCCGACCGAGCCGGCGGCCGGTGGTGCTGTCGAGCAGGAACCCCTGGAGCCGACCGGCGTCGAGCAGGACGTTGCGCCGGGTGGCCAGCCCTTCGCCGTCGTGGCTCTCGGCCCCGAGCGAGCGGTGGTCGGTGGGGTCGTCGACCAGCGTGAGCACCGGAGCCGCGATCGCGTCACCCTCGCGGTCGGCGAACGGCGAACGGCCCTTCGTGACCGGTTCCCCGCACAACGTCCCGGCGACGATGCCGATCACCGAGGCGGCCATCCGGGGCTCGAGGATCAGCGCGATCCGCCGGGTCGAGATCTTGGTCGCCCCGAGCAGCCGGGTGGCGCGGTCGACAGCGTCGGCGACCGCCTCGTCGAAGTCGAGCTCGTCGGGCTCGCGGCCCACCGTGGACCCGACGCCGGTCTGGGTCTCGGCGCCGTCGCGGGCCAGGGCCTGCACGGAGAGGTGGCAGCCGGTGGCGCGCGACCACTGGGCGATGCCGGTTGACGTGGCCACCGCGCTCTCGCCGAACGAATCGCCCCACGCCGCCACCCGCACCCCGGCGATGCGCGGGTCGGCGGCTCGCACCGCCCGCTCGAGCGCGATGGCCCGCTCGATCTTGTCCGCTGCCCCGTAGGCGGGCAGCGCCGGACGCCACAGGTCGACGGGGACGGGCGCGACGCCGTCGGGCTCGGCCACCCCGGCGTGCTCGTCGGGCTCGGCGAAGCGGGCGTTGTCGCGGGCATCGGCCAGCACCTCGGCGACCACGCCCTCGTCGAGGGTGCCGGCCGAGGCGAACCCGACCCGGTGGTCGCTGACCACCCGCACCCCGATGCCGAACGTGTCGGCCGACGTGAACGACTCGACCGCGCCGTCGTAGGCCCGCACCGCGGTCGACGACCGGCGGGCCACGCACACCTCCACCTGCTCGCCCTCGGCGGCCGACGACGCGATGCGCGTGGCCAGGTCGAGCAGCTCCGGACGGGACGACATCGGCCGGGGGGCTCCGCTCAGGACCTGCGGACGGATGCGGCCGACGGCCGCGTCGCCGCAGGTCCTTCCTGTGTCTCGATTCGATTCCGGAGCCCGGCGAGGGGGCTTCGCCGCGCCGGTCCCGACGCCTCCATCTCAGGACCTGCGGATGGATTGGCGCCGACGATCATGGGACCGCAGGTCCTTCCTGTGTCTCGATTCGATGCCGGGGCCCGGCGAGGGGGGCTTCGCCGGGGCGGTCCGGACCCCTTCATCTCAGGTGCCGCTGACGGTCACGTCGCCCACCACGAGGGTGACGCCGGCAGCGTTGCCCGGGAGCCAGGTGAGGTCGTTGCCGACGCCCCGCACGTCGAGCAGCATCCGCTGCAACGTGGAGGCGATCGTGAACTCCCGGACCGGTTCGCCGAGCGCCCCGCCGGTGATGCGCAGCCCGTCGGCGCCGGTGGAGAAGTCGCCGCTGATCGGGTTGACACCCGAGTGCAGCCCCGACACCTCCTGCACGTAGAACCCATCGTCGACGCCGGCGAACAGCTCGGCGGGCGAGGTGGTGCCCGGCGCGATGGCGAGGGCCCGAGGCCCGACCTTGGGCGTGGTCGAGAAGCTGCGGACGGCCGAGCCGGTGGAGCTCGTGCCCATCCGCCTGGCCGTGTACGTGTTGTGGAGGAACGCCTGGAGCACGCCACCGGCGAGGAGCTCGGTGCGGCGGGTGGCGAGGCCCTCGCCATCGATGGCGGTGGCGGTGAGCGCCCGCGCGTCGCGCGGATCGTCGACCAGGGTGACGAGCGGCGAGGCCACCAGGTCGCCGAGGCGGTCGGCGAACAGCGAGCGGCTCTTCAGCACCTCCTCGGCCGACAGGGCGTAGCCGACGATGCCGAGGAACTGCGACGTGACGTAGGGGTCGAGCACCACCGTGCAGCGCTTCGACGCCGGCTTCCCGGCCCCCAGCAGGCGGGTGGCCCGTCGGGCCGTCTCCTCGGCGCAGGCGGCGACGTCGAGCTCGCCGGGCTCGCGGCCGATCGAGTACCACCAGCCGATCTGCGTCTCGCCCGCGTCGTCGGCCAGGGCGCTGGCGACGATCGACGCGTACGTCTCCCGGCTGGTGATGCGCAGGCCGGCGGTGGTGACGATCGCCACCTCGGCCTGCCCGTCCTCGTAGTCGGACGCCTCGAGGCCGCTGATGCGGGGGTCGGCGGCCCGCACGGCGCGCTCGAGCTCCATGGCCAGCTCGATCTTGCGCTCGGTCGGGAAGGCGGCGAGCTCCTCGCGGTACACGTCGAGCTCGGCGTAGGGCACGCCGTCGGGCTCGGCCAGGCCGTAGGCCTCGTCGGGGTCGCCGAAGCCGGCGTTGTCGCGGGCGTCGGCCAGCACCTCCTCGAGCACGTCGACGTCGAGCGTGCCGGCGTAGGCGAAACCCTGGCGCTGGTCGCGGATGACCCGCACGCCGACGCCGGCCGACTCGGCCGACGAGAGCTTCTCGATCTCGCCGTCGTAGACCCGGATCTCGATGTCGCGCGAGCGCCCGACCATGACCTCGATCTGCTCGCCGTCGCGGGCCCACGAGCAGACCCGGTCGGCGATGTCCAGCAGCTCCGCCATCAGACGCCGCCGCTCAAATTCGCATCTCGTTGATCGGGCACGGCGTCGAACCGTCGACCTGGAGCCCGCCGGAGGCGCTGGGGGTCTGGGGGCGGAGCCCCCGGGCATCGGCCGCAGGGCGACGAAGTCGGCCGAGGACCGGAACTGTCCGAGCGCAGCGAGGGCGAGCGAACTCGACCGAACGGAGCGAAGCGAGTGAGGTCGAAATCCTCACGCCGCGGTTCCGCCGATGGTGAGCTCGGTGACGCGGAGGGTCGGGACGCCGTCGCCCACGGGAACGCCCTGGCCGTCCTTGCCGCACATGCCGGGGTTGCCCATGGCGAAGTCCGACGCCACGGCGTCGATCTTGGTGAGCACCTCCGGGCCGTTGCCGATGAGGTTGCCCTCGCGGATCGGCTCGGTGAGCTTGCCGCCCTCGATCAGGTACGCCTCGGTCATGCCGAAGACGAAGTCGCCGGTGGCCGTGTTGACCTGGCCGCCGCCGAGGTGCTTCACGTACACGCCGTGGTCGGTGTCGGCCACGATCTCGTCGGCGTCGTGCTGGCCGGCGAGCAGGTAGGTGTTGCTCATCCGCACCATCGGCAGGTGCTGGTAGCTCTGACGCCGGCCGTTACCCGAACGGGCGCGCCCCTCCTTGCGGGCCCGGAGGTGGTCCCACATGTAGTCGGTGAGGACGCCGTCCTGGATGAGCACGTTGCGCTGGGCCGGCGTGCCCTCGTCGTCGATGGCGAAGCAGCCCCACTCCTCGGGCATCGTGCCGTCGTCGACGATCGTGACGAGCGGCGAGGCGACGAGCTCGCCGACGCGACCCTTGAACACCGATGCGCCCTTGCCGACGAGGTCGGCCTCGAGCCCGTGGCCGCAGGCCTCGTGGAACATCACGCCGCCGCCGCCGGGGCCGATGACGACCGGCATCGTGCCGGACGGCGCCGGGCGGGCGTCGAGCTTCGTGAGCGCCTGGCGGGCCACCTTGCGGGCGTGCTCCTCGACGTCGACCCGGTCGAACAGCTCCCAGCCGATGGTGAAGCCGACCGTCTCGTAGCCGGTCTGCATGCCGGTGTCGCCGGCCGCCACCGTCTGGACCGAGAGCAGCGTGCGGACCTGGTCGTCCTCGGCGAGGAGACCCTCGCTGTTGGCCACCAGGATCCGGCGGCGGCTGTCGCCGATACGGGCGCTGACCTGCTTGATGGCCGCGGACTCGGCCCGGGCGGCGTCGTTGGCCCGCTGCAGCAGAGCGACCTTGACCGCCTTCTCGATGGTCTCGGGGAGGATCGCCACCGGGTTGGGGCGGGGGGCCGTGACCCGGGTGAGGTCGACGATCCGCTCGCCGCCGCCACCGCCGCGGGCGGCCGCGGCGGCCGCCTCGGCCGCGGTGCGCAGGCCGTCCTCGCTCATGTCAGCGGTGTGGGCGTACCCGGTGGTCTCGCCGCTGACGACGCGGATGCCGACGCCGCGGTCGCGACCGGAGCTGAGCTCCTCGACCCGGCCGTCGTCGAGGCGGGCGGACGTGGCCCGCTTGTCCTCGGCGAACACCTCGGCGAAGTCGCCACCGGTGCGCAGCGCAGCCGACAGCGTGCGCTTGATCACTCCCTCGTCGAGCACGTGTTCTCTCCCTCGCAGACAGCGATCCGCCGCCCTTTGATGCGGGCGGCGGGGAACTGGCATCGTACCCGGGTGATCTTGGAGCCCGGCCTCAGCGGGTCGGCGTCGTTGCAGGTCGGCGTGGACGACACGGCGAAGGCGCTGCACTCCGGCGACGTCGAGGTGCTGGGCTCGCCGCGGGTGGTCGCGCTGGCCGAGGAGGCGTCGATCGCGGCGGTCGCCGGGGCGCTGCCGCCCGGTCAGACCACGGTCGGCATGCGCTTCCAGCTCGACCACCTGGCCCCGGCCGCCATCGGCGCCACGGTCACCGCCGACGCCACCCTCGAGAAGGTCGAGGGCCGGCGCCTCACGTTCACGGTGTCGATCAACGACGAGCGGGGCCTCGTCGCCTGCGGCAAGGTCACCCGCGTCGTGGTCGAGACCGACCGCTTCCTCGACAAGTCCCGCTAGCCCGATCGGAACAACCGGGGCAGGTTGTCGCAGGTGCCGTGGGTCACAACGCGGTATGGGGGCCGCTGCCGGCGGGGATCCTGCGTCGTGCTCCGGAGCTTCCACCGCCTCCTCACGCAGTTCGACGACGCTCTGGACTGGCTCGAGGACGACCCCCTGCTCACCCCGTGCGAGCCCACCTCCGACTGGGGCGACGGCGAGTTCCGAGCCGCCAGCGAGGGCCCCGGCCTCGCCGGCGCAGCCCGCTGACCCGTTCGGGTGGGTGGGGAAGCGGCTTCAGGCCCGCCACACGGGGTGGCCGTGGTAGCCGCTGTAGGTGAGGAGCTCGAGCTCGGGCCCGCCCGGCCACGTGCGCAGCCGGAGCTCGGCGGCGGCGTTCGGATCGGCGCCCGGCTCGAGACGCAGCCACGCCATCGGCGCAGCCGCTGAGGCCCGGGCCCCGGCGGCTTCGATGGCCGCCTTCACCCGGTGCCGCGTCGCCGAACCGAGGTACTGCCACACGATCGAGTGGAACAGGACCGTCGTCACGCGGGCGACTGGTTCGGCGAGCTCGGCCTCGCACCACTCGGCGGCGTCGCGCTGGTCGATCATGGCCGGCACGGCAACTGCGGCGTCGAGGGCGGCGGCCAGGCGCTGGTGCCGCTCGGGCTGGTCCGGCCACACGAACGATGTGAGCGCGAGGCGGCCGTCCTCTGTGGTGGCATCGATGGGCGCCCGGTCTGAGCCCCGGCGGCTGGCCACGGCGTCGTCCGGACCGAGCGGCGCCGAGAGGTCGGGCCAGGGCGAGCGGTAGTTGGACGTGAAGGACAGCGGCGCGTCGGGGTCGCCCCAGCTGGTGTCGGCGCTCTCGTAGCGCCACCGGTCCCAGCGCAGGTTGAGCCCGGCCGACGAGCCGATCTCCAGCAGGGCGAGGGGCCGCTCGAACCGGCGCAGCAGCTCGGTGAAGCCGACGGCGAGCGGGGCGCACCGGCCCACCTCGTTGGTCTGGACGCCGCGGGCCATGCCGGCAACGAGCTCCTCGTGGTGCGCCTCCACCGCGGCCCGGAAGTCGGGGCCGGGATCGCCCGCCCCGGGCTCGAACGCCCCGCCGGCGGTGGGGAACCAACGAGCGAGATCGGGGGCCCTTCCCGCCAGCACGAGGTGGTGCACCGCGCCGAGGAAGCGCAGGGCGAGCGCGTCGGGGATCGGGTCGACGCCGTCAGGCGTGCGGGCCAGGACCCGGGCGCACGGCCCGCCGGCCTCGGAGTCGGCGATGGCCACGTCGAGCAAGGCCCGGTACAGGGGCGACGAGAGGCTGGCGTGATCGACGGCCTCACGCTGGAAGAGCAGCGCGGCCATCACCCGCTCGTCGACCGGGGCCGTCACGGATCGGGGACGGTGCGCTGGGCCCGGTGGACCCGGATCGGCTCACCGACGCCCTTGAAGCTGCGGCGCCGGCCCCGGCTGAGCGTGATCCCCCGCAGGTCGCCGGCCGCCTCGGCCGCCTCGGCGGTCACAAAGGCCTGCCCGCCCTTGGCGGCCTCGGCCACCCGGGCGGCCACGTTCACCACGTGGCCGATGACGTCGTCGCGGGTGATGACCACCTCGCCGTGGTGGACGCCGGCCCGGAGCCGCAGCCCCGCCGGCGTGGCGTCCAGCAGCTCGACCGCGGCGTGGATGGCGCCGGCGGGGTCGGGGAAGCTGAGCATGAGCCCGTCGCCGATCCGCTTGACGACCTTGCCGCCGCGGCCCCGCACGATCGGGCTGACCGCTCGGTGGTGGGCGGCGAGCAGGTCCATCGCCGCGTCGTCGCCCCGGGTGGCGGTGAAGCGGGTGAAGCCCTCGAGGTCGGTGAAGACGATGGCCAGCTCGGCCGTCGACCCCTCCCCCGGCTCCTCGGCCCGGAACGACAGGAGCTGGATCGTGCCCAGCCCGGCCCGCGCCAGGAACGACGGGTTGCGCTCCGCCGACCGCTCGAGGAAGCGTTCCACCACCTCGAGGGGCGCCGCGTTCGACACGGGGACCTGGCCCGGCTCGTCGAGCCACTGCTGGTTCACGAGGCCCGTCTCGAGCGCCGTGGCCTGCAGCTCCGGGTCCTTGCGGAGCAGCTGCGCGAGGCGCTCGGCGAGGAGCGTGCGGGCGCTCGTCGCCGCCGCCCGGCCGGCGTTGCGGGCGTCGTCGGCGAGGGGCACGGGCGCCGAACGTAGCGCCGCCATCCCGGGCCCCGCCGCCCCCCGGCCTGCATGGTCGGTCCTCGGGAGGAGGGGGTACCGTGACCGCTTCATGCTCCTCGAGACGATCAGCCGGCCCGCCGACATCCGCCGGCTCAGCTACGACGAGCTCGGCACCCTGGCGGTGGAGATCCGCCAGTTCATCGTCGACGCGGTCACCCGCTCCGGCGGGCACCTGGGGTCGAACCTCGGCGCCGTCGAGCTCACGTTCGCCCTGCACCGCGTGTTCGAGTCCCCGCGCGACATCATCCTGTGGGACACGGGCCACCAGGCCTACGTGCACAAGATCCTCACCGGCCGTCGCGACGACTTCGTCTCGCTCCGCCAGACCGACGGCCTCTCGGGCTACCCGAGCCGCAGCGAGTCCGAGCACGACTGGATCGAGAACAGCCACGCGTCGACCATCGTGAGCTACGCCCACGGCCTAGCCACCGCCGTCGAGATGGGGGCGACGCCCACCGACGACCGGGGCGTGCCCGCCGGCAGCGAACGCCACGTCGTGGCCGTGATCGGCGACGGGTCGATGACCGGGGGCATGGCCTTCGAGGGCCTCAACAACCTCGGCCACTCGGGGCGGCGGGCGATCATCATCCTGAACGACAACGGGCGCTCCTACGCCCCCACGGTGTCGAAGCTCACGGAGTCGGTGGCCCGGCTGCGGCTCAACCCGGCGTACCTCCGGCAGCGGGCCCGCCTGGAGCAACTCCTCGACCGGCTACCCCTGTCCGGCCAGCTCCACAAGGGCCTCGAAGCCACCACCGCCGCGCTGCGGGAGTACTTCGAGCCCCGGGCCTTCTTCGAAGACCTGGGCGTCCGCTACACCGGCCCCTTCGACGGGCACGACGTCGAGGGCCTCGAGCGGGCGATGCGCGACGCGGCGAAGTACCCCGGGCCGATCGTCGTGCACGTGCTCACGCAGAAGGGTCGGGGTTACGCACCGGCCGAGAACGACCCCGTCAAGCGCCTCCACGACATGAAGCCGGCCAGGAAGGCTGGGGGGGTGGCGGACGAGTCCGACTCGAAGCCGAGCAGCTACACCACCGCCTTCGCCGAGGCGTTGTGCAAGGCCGGCCAGACCCACCCCGAGCTCGTCGCCATCACCGCCGCGATGCCGGACTCCACCGGCCTGCTGCCCTTCGGTGAGCAGTTCCCCGGACGCCTGATCGACGTCGGCATCGCCGAGCAACACGCCGTCACGGCCGCCTGCGGCATGGCGATGGGTGGCCTCCGCCCGGTCGTGGCGCTGTACTCGACGTTCCTCACCCGCGCCTTCGACCAGGTCATGTACGACGTCGGCCTCCACCGCCAGCCGGTCGTGTTCAGCCTCGACCGGGCCGGCATCACCGGCGACGACGGCGCGAGCCACCACGGCGTGCTCGACATGGTCCTGCTGAGCAAGGTCCCGGGGATGACCCTCCTGGCCCCGAGCTCCTACCAGGAGCTAGGGCAGATGCTCGAGGACGCGCTCGCCGTCACCGACGGGCCCGTCGCCATCCGCTTCCCGAAGACGCCGGCCCGCTCGGTCCCCGACGAACAGGTCGGCGCCGGCCTGCGGGGGCGGCTCGTGCGCAGCGGTTCCGACGTCTGCATCCTGAGCATCGGCAAGCTCCTCGAGGACGCCGAAGCGGCCGCCGCCACCCTCGCCGCCGAGGGCATCGAGGCCACGGTGTGGGACGTGCGCTGCTGCAAGCCGCTCGACGCCGACCTCTTGGCCGACGCCGCCGCCCACCCGGCGATCGTGACGTGCGAGGACGGCCTGGCCGAGGGCGGCATCGGCTCCGCCATCGTCGATGCCGTGGGCCGCATCGCCGCCGACGACGACCGTTCCCCGCCCCCGGTCGGGGTGCTCGGCGTGCCCACCCGCTTCCACCAGCACGGCAAGCCCGATCAGATCCTCGCCCGCCTCGGCCTCGACGCGGCGGGCATCGCCGCCGAGGTCCGTCGGGTCGTGCTCTGAAGATCGGCGCGGCGACCGCAAGGCGCCGACCGCAGCCCCGTTCCATTGGTGGCGGCGGATCTCCCTCCCGAGACG
>JACDCH010000523.1 GCA_013694495.1 Acidimicrobiia bacterium
GCCGAGCCGTCGTCGTCAGGGAGGTCGGGGCGGATGTCCATCGGGCGAGCGAACCGTACCGAGCGTCGGTGCGGGACGCCAGAACCGTTGTGCCGTCTGTTTCAGACCGTCAACAGTCTGGAACCGACTGTCGACCTCACGTCGCACCGCACGAGGTCATGGAATCACGCAGCGTGGCGCCCGGCGAGAGCCCGATCGACGCCACACCGCCCACCGCCGTCGGCACCTCGACGGCGTAACGGAAGGGCCCCGCCGCCGGGTACGACCGGCAGCCGTCGACGTCCTCGCAGGGATCCATCACGGCCGTCGACACCACGGCCCCGGCGCCGTCGAGGTAGGCGATCGAGAGCTGCTGGGGCGTGTTGCGCATGTAGAACCCGCCGTTGCTGTCGGCGGCGAACCGGAACAGCATCCCGTCGTAGCCACCGAGCTCGGCGTCGACGACCTCCATCAGCCCCCGGGCGGACTGGGCGTCGGTCTCGGCCAGCAGGAGGCACGAGGTGAGAACCGTGCCGTCGGCCGCCACGACGTCGACCCGTACCTCGCCGAAGCCGGGCAACGGCGAGCGCCCGGTGGAGGTGACCACGGCCGTGACCGGCACCGCCGCCGGATCCGGCGCCTCGATGGCGTCGGGGCGCCCGTCGAGGTCGGCGGTGGTGGGCGGGGCCGCGGCGGCGCCGACGGGGCCCTGCGTCTCGTTCGGCGGCAGCAGCGTGGGGTCGGCCGGGGCGCTCCCCGACTCGCCGGCGCAGGCGACCAGCCCGGCCACGAACACGACGAGCACGAACCGGCGGAGCCGCCCCATGGCGCGCTCGTCGTCGACGTCGCTCACCGCTCGCCACCACCGCATCCAGGCATCGTGCCACGGCGGTGCCGCCACCTCCTCGGCGACGGTCACCGGCCAAGGGGATGGTCGAGCCTGCGTCGCGCCGGCCCGACCCGTTCGGCAGCCCGCCGGCGTCAGCCGCCGTAGAGAGCGAGCTCCTCGGCGACCGAGTCGCTGAGGTGGTACGACTCGGCGGCCGAGGGGAAGGCGCCCGAGCGCACGTCGGCGGCGTAGGCCTGGATGGCGGCGACGCCGTCGGCCCGGAGGTCGGCGTAGCGACGGACGAACTTCGGCGCCAGCCGGTCCTCGAGGCCGAGCAGGTCGTGGAACACCAGCACCTGGCCGTCGCAGTCGGGGCCGGCCCCGATGCCGATGGTGGGGATGTCGACCGCGGCCGTCACCATCGCCGCGACCTGGTCGGGGACGCCTTCGAGCACCAGGGCGAAGCACCCGGCGGCCTGCAGGGCCTTGGCCTCGGCCAGCAGCTCGAGCGCCGCCTCCGTGCCCTTGGCCTGCACCCGGAAGCCGCCCATGGCGTGCACGGACTGCGGCGTGAGGCCGAGGTGGCCCATGACCGGGATCTCGGCGTCGACGATGGCCTCGATCACGGCGACCCGCTTGCGGCCGCCCTCGAGCTTGACGGCCTGCGCCCCGGCCCGCACCAGCGTGGCCGCGTTGCGTACGGCGTCGTCGGTGGAGACGTGGTAGCTGAGCCACGGCAGGTCGCCCACGACCAGGGGCCGGCGGCCAGCCGCCTCGGGATCGGCCGGGCGCCACGACGCCAGGCCCCGGGCCACCGCCGCGGTGTGGTGGGCCATGTCGGCGACCGTGACCTGCAGGGTGTCGTCGTAGCCGAGCACCACCATGGCCACGGAGTCGCCCACGAGGATCAGGTCGGCCCCACCGTCGGCCACCAGGCGGGCGCCCGGTGCGTCGTAGGCGGTGACCATCACGAGGGGGTCGTTCCCGGCGTGGGCCTTGCGGGCGCGCACGGCCGGGACGGTCGTGGTCGCGAGGACAGCAGCACCAGTCATGTCTGGCTCCTTTCCCGTCCAGCGCCACGTGGCTGCCGGCGGTCAGGGGAGTATGTAGCGTCGATCGCCGGATGGCAACCTCCTCGTCGGGCCCCACCGCCACCTGCGACAGCTGCGGCCGCGTGGAGCCGGCGGCCGACGTCGAGGCTGTGCACCGGGTGTACGTGACCCCCGCCGCCTGGGACGTCGAGGAGCGCATCGAGGTGGTCGACGAGGTCGAGCGCTGGTGCTTCCCGTGCCGCAGCAGCTACCCGCACCAGCTGGTCGGCACTGAGGCCCCCGAGCTCTAATCCGGCGGCAGGAGGGTCGAAGGCGGGCCCGTGCCGGGCGGTCCGCCCGGGCCACCGGGGCCGACCGTGGTGGGCGGCGGCACCGTGGTGGGCGGCGCCGTGCTCGAGGGGTCGGGCGGGAAGAGCGTGGTGGTGGGCGCCTCGGTGACGGTGGTGGGCGCTTCCGTCGAGGGCGTGGTGCTCGTCTCGCACGCCTCGGTGGTGTCGGTGGTGCCCTCGACCGCGATGCCGCAGGGCGGGCGGGTCGTGGTCGTGGTGGAGCGCCGCTCGCACGGCTCGGTGGTGCCGGTCTCATCCGAGGAGCGCTCCGCGCACTCGGGCCGCTCCTCGGTGGTGGTGGTGAGGTCGGGGTTCAGCACGTCGCCGGGGAAGCTCTCGACAGAGGGGAAGCGCCCGACGTCGGTGCCGACGATCTCGAGCCAGTCGGCCATGAACCGGTGCCAGATCTCGGCCGGGAACGAGCCGCCGGTGACGGATCGCCCGTGCACGTCGTTCATGAAGCGGGCGTCGAGGGTGCCGTCGCCGTCGAGGTCGACGGGGTCGTAGCCCATCCACACGGCCGCGGTCATGGCGTTGGGCAGGAAGCCGACGAACCAGGCGTCGGCGTTGTCCTGGGTGGTGCCGGTCTTGCCCGCGGCCGGCACGCTGAGCCGGGCGGCGGTGCCGGTCCCCCGGTCGATGACCTGGCGCAGGGCGAACACGACCTGGGCGTCTTGTTCGGGCGTCAGCACCTGCGAGCGCTCCTGGTCGAAGATCTCCACGCTGCCGTCGGGGCGTTCCACCCGGGTGATGGCCGTCTCCTGGACGTGCTCGCCGTTGCGCCCGAACGTGCTGTACGCAGACGCCATCTCGAGCGGCGAGACCTCCTCGGTGCCGAGTACGAGCGCCGGGAAGGGGTCGAGCGGGCTCTCGATGCCGAGCCGGTCGGCCAGGTCGACCACGTTCTGCGGACCGACCTCGAGCATCAGCTGGGCGTACACGGTGTTCGACGACACCCGGGTGGCGTCGACCAGGGACAGCACGCCCTGCTCGGTGCCGCCGTAGTTGCTGACCCGCCAGTCGTCGCCGGGGATCTCGAACGTCATCGTCCCCTGGGACTCGAACTTCGACTGGAGCGAGATGCCCCGGGAGACCGCTGCGGCCAGCACGAACGGCTTCATGGAGGAGCCGGCCTGCTGGCCGGTGCCGCCGCCGTCGGTGCCCACGGCCAGGTTGACCTCGCTGTTCTGGAAGTCGTTGCCGCCCACCATGGCCCGGATCTGGCCGGTGCCGTCGACGGCCACGAGCGACGCCAGCGGGTCGTCCTCCCGGTCGAGGGTCTCCTCGATGGCGGCGTAGGCAGCCTGCTGGGCCCGGTGGTCGAGGGTGGTGTACACCCGCAGGCCACCGCCGTAGATCTCCGAGTCGGTGTAGCCCACCCGGAGCAGCTCCCGGCGCACGTACTCGATGAAGTACTCGGTGCCGTACTCACGACCGACCACCTCACCCAGGCCTTGACGCTCCGTGCGGGGCAGCACCGTGGCGGCCGGGTCGATGATCGGGCCGACCACCCAGGGCTCGGCGGCGGCCGCGGTGTGGGCGGCCTGGTCGATGGAGCCGACCTCGAGCATCGCGTCGAGGACCGTGAGCCGCCGGCGGGTGGCCTCCTCGGGGTCGCGCACGGGGTCGGCGGCCTCGGGGCCCCGGATCAGGCCGGCGAGGAAGGCCGCCTCGGCCAGGTCGACCTCGGTGATGTCGTGCCCGAAGTACGTGCGGGCGGCCGTGCCGACGCCGTAGGCCCCCCGCCCGAAGTAGATGAGGTTCAGGTAGCGCTCGAGGATCTGCTCCTTGGAGAGCTCCTGCTCGAGCTTGATGGCGAGCACCGCCTCCTTGATCTTGCGGGTGATCGTGCGCTCGGTGGTGAGGCGGGTGAGCTTCACGTACTGCTGCGTGATCGTGGATCCGCCCTGGGTGGCGCCGCCGGAGTGGCGAATGTCCTGCCAGGCGGCCCGGGCGATCCCGACGGGATCGACGCCGGAGTGCTGGAAGAAGTCCCTGTCCTCGGCGGCCAGTACGGCGTCGACCACCACCTGCGGGATCTCACCCAGCCGCACGTTGACGCGGTCCTGCTCGCCGAAGAGGCGGGCGGTGGCGTTGTCCTGGTTGCAGTCGGCCTGGACCTCGAACGTGCAGATGAAGGTGGTCTGGGCGACGATCTCCTCGGGCGGCAGCGGGATCTGGGCCAGCACGAAGCCGGTGCCGGCCAGCGACGCCACGAGCAGCAGGCCCACGAGGAACAGCCCCCGGCGCCAGCGCCACAGGAAGCTCCGGGGCTTCTTGGGCTGGGGCGGGACCCGGTGGGCGCGCACCGATGGGCGCGTCTTCGAGCGGGAAGCGGGCTGGGCAGGCATCGGCGGATCGGGCCAGCTGAGCCGGGCCGGCCGCCAACATTACCGGCGGGCCGCTCGGCGTTCCCGGTCGAGCATCGCGACCACCGCCGCGC
>JACDCH010000553.1 GCA_013694495.1 Acidimicrobiia bacterium
GGGGCGGGCGGTTCGACCTGGGCCGGCAGGGCCACCGTTGCGTCGACAGCCGGGAACACTGCCGTCTCGTTGCTCGTCCCGCTGCGGTCGCCGCCGGTCAGCACGACCCGCATGGCCCCTGCGGTGCGGAAGCGGTGCTCGACGTCGCGGGCCATGGCCCGGTCGACGGCGGCGGTGAGGTGGGGGTCGGCGGCGGGGCGGCGCTCGGCCGCCGGGGTCGGGGTGCTGGTGGCGACGGCGTGGGCGATCTCGATCGGCGTCTCGCCCCGGAACGGCCTCTCCCCGGTGAGCGCCTCGTAGAGGACGACGCCGAGCGAGTACAGGTCGCTCGCCGGCGAGGCGGCGGCGCCGGCCAACCGCTCCGGGGCCAGATAGGCCGGCGTCCCGATCACCAGCCCGGTCACGGTCTGGTCGAGCGAGTCGGTGGACTTGGCGATGCCGAAGTCGGCCAGCTTCGCCCGCCCGTCAGCGGTGAAGAGGACGTTGCCCGGCTTGACGTCGCGATGGATGACCCCCAGGGCGTGGGCCGCCTCGAGCGCCCCCAGCAGGTCGTCGGCCATCGTCCGCACCCGGCCCGGGTCGAGCGGGCCGTCGGCCAGCCGGTCGGCGAGGGTGTCGCCCGGCAGGCACTCCATCACGAGGTAGGGCACGTCGCCGGTCTCACCGCTGTCGAAGACCGTCACCACCGCAGGGTGCGACAGGGCGGCGGCGGCCCGGGCCTCGTGCTCGAAGCGGGCGCGGACCTCCGGCTGGGCGGCGAGGTCGGCGCGCAGGAACTTGATGGCCACGTCGCGCCCCAGGCGCTGGTCCCGCCCGCGCCGCACCTCTCCCATCCCGCCGTGCCCGATCACGGGCCCGACCTCGTAGCGCCCGGCGAGGACGTCGGGCTCCGGCGTGGCCTGCATGGACGGGTGCCGTTCCCCAAACCGCCGTCGATGAGGCCCCTCCGGGTGACCGGTGGCGACGGTCGGTGCCACGATGCGCACGATCGGTGCGGTTCGAGTCGCCCGGGAGGAGGCTGCGTTGTCCAAGGTGATCGCCGACATCACGATGTCGCTCGACGGCTACGTGGCCCCGGCGGGCGACGGGGGGGGTGACGTCGACGAGTTCAGGTGCCCGCTGGCTGGAAGAGCTCGACGACGTTGCCGGCGGGGTCCTCGATGAGGATCTGGCGGCCGCCGGGCCCGGAGACGATGTCGTTGCGGAAGCTCACGCCGGCCTCCCGCAGGCGGCCCACCTCGGCGTCGATGTCGCCGACGATGAGGTGGATGCGGTTCCAACCGCCGGGCCCCGGGGTGGCGCCGTCCGGCATCGGTCGGCCGGCCGAGCTCGCCGGCCCGCTGAGCAGGAGCCGCAGGTTGCCGCGGGTGGCGTCGGCGAAGGCCGGCGCCGCGTTCATGCCCACCTCGAAGTCGAGGTGCTCGGTGTAGAAGGCGATCGCCGCCTCGACGTCGTCCACCATGTAGCGGACGCTCACCAGGTCACTCGGGTCGGTCATGGTTCCTCCTGGACGGTGCCGACAGGGTGGCGAGCAGGAACCCGATGCGGGTGCCGAGGTCGAATGCGAGCTGCTGGAACGCGGGGTAGCTGGCCTCGTCGTCGGCGTGGCCGGCAGCCGGATCGGCAATGCTCCAGTGGATGGACTCGGGGTCGCCCGGGAGCTCGGGGCAGACCTCCCGCACCCGGTCGCACAGCGTGACGACCCGGTCGAACGGGGCCTCCCCGACCTCCCTGATGTGCTTCGACCGGTGCCCGGCCAGGTCGATGCCGTGCTCCTCGCGCATCGCACGCACGGCGTTCTGGTGCAGCGGCTTCGGGTGGCTGCCGGCGCTGTGCGCCTCGACCACGCCCCCCGACCGCACCCGGGCGAGGGCCTCGGCCATCTGCGACCGGGCGCTGTTGCCGGTGCAGAGGAACAGCACTCGCGCCGGCGCCGGCTCGATGGCGCGCTCCGGAGCCGGCCCACGCCGGAGCCCGGGGTGCAGGGCCTCGCCGGTGCCGTCGAGCAGCTCGGCGAGCCGGGTGAGGTCGACTGTGTAGTACGAGTCGCGCCGGTCGGCCGAGCTGCGCCGGGCCGACACCAGATCGGCCGCCCGCAGCTTCCCCAGGTGGTACGAGACGAGGTTCTGGGGGTGGCCGGCCAGGTCGGTCAGCTCGCCGACCGTGCGGTCGCTGCGAGCGAGGTCGCCGAGGATCCGCCACCGCAGCGGGTGCCCGGCCAGCTGCAGGAACGCCTCCGGCGCCAGCGCTACTCCGTTCGTCCCCATGCCGCAGTTCTTTACATCAAACAGCTTCGATGTATCAAGAGGAACTGGTGGAGATCGGTTGGCGCGAGCAGGAGATCAACGGTCACCGCGGTCGGCCCGGTCGGCGAGGTCGGCGCCGCCACACCAGCGGTCGGGGGGCGCCGTGTCGACCGGGGCCCCCGTCATCAGCGAGCTCTTCGCCGGGCTCGGCGCTCGTCTCGGACGCGGCGGCGACGAGGCCCAGCTGCCGTCACCGCGCGACCGATCGCCGCTCAGCGTTGGCGACTGGGTCCGAGTTGGGCGAGTCGCGCCGGACGGCGGTCGGACGATCCATCCGTAGCCGCCGTACGGGGGACACC
>JACDCH010000568.1 GCA_013694495.1 Acidimicrobiia bacterium
CCACGGCCACGAGACCGAGCAGCAGGCCCCGTCGGGGCAGGCGGGCCCGCAGGGGCAGCCGTCCGGTCGTGGCGGCGGCGACAGACTGGTCGTCGGCGGCGCGGTCGAGCAGCTGCAGGCGGGCCTCCACCTCGGCGGCGCTGATCTCGCCGGCGTCGAAGCGCTGCCACAGCGCAAACCGCCCGCCGGCCCTGGCCTCGTCGATCGCCCCGTCGGCTGCCATCGACCGGTGGACGGTAGTGCCGCGACGGGCTCAGCGTCCGAGCAGTGATTCCTTCCACGCCCGGAACCGGTGGTGGCGGGCCCCGTCGGCGCCGACCCCGTCGGCCGAGCCGTCGGGGAAGAGGCGCAGGGTGACGGGGTGGTCGAGGTCGTCGTCGGTCGCGGCCCAATAGTACGCGTGCCGCCGGTGGCGGGTCCGGCCCGCCAGAGGAGCCACGGCCCGATGCGCCGCTTGTAGTCGGCCACCGGGCAGCCGGGCAGGTCGTTGCCGAGGGCGAGCAGCGACGCCGGCGCCTCGAGCCACGCGGTCGCCTTGATGTTGCGGTCGCGGGTGGGCGTCGGCGGCAGGTCGGCGGTGGTGACCGGCCGGTCGTCGTCGGGGCGCTGGTGGTAGGGGAGCGCGCCGGTCATCGGGCGGTGAACCCCTCCGTGCCGAGCGGGGCGAGGTCCTCGACGGCGACGTCGGTGACCGTCGCCCGGAGCGGGCCGAGGCAGCACCAGGCCTCGAGGCGGGCGACGGCGTCGGGCGGGCCCTCGGCCTCGACGGTCACGGTGCCGTCGCGCTCGTTGCGGGCGAAGCCGGCCACGCCGAGGCGGGTGGCCTCGCGCTCGGCCGACGCCCGGTAGAAGACGCCCTGCACCCGGCCCGACACCCGGAACCGCCGGCGCACGAGGCCGGCCGCCGGTCCTGCCCTACCAACCTCGATCGACCCACTCCTGGAGGTGCGGCCGCTCGGCCCCGATGGTGGTCCGCTCGCCGTGGCCCGGCAGCACAAGCACCTCGGGGTCGAGCTTCGAGAACAGCCGGTCGTCGATGGAGCGGATGATCGTGGGGAAGCTGCCGCCCTCGAACTTCGTGGCGCCGGGGCCGCCAGGGAAGAGCGTGTCGCCGCTGAAGAGGACGGGGTGGTCCTCGAGTCGGAAGCACATCGAGCCCCGCGTGTGGCCCGGCGTGTGGATCGTGCGCAGGCGGAGGCGACCGACGGGGATGACGTCGTCGTCCTCGAGGGTCTCGTCGTAGGACGGCAGCATGCCGGCGTCCTCCTTCGTGACCGCGACCGAGTAGCCGGCGTCGCGCAGCTCGGGCACGGCCTGGATGTGGTCCCAGTGCCCGTGGGTCTCGAGCACGCGGCGCACGCCGAGCGCCTTGCACAGCTCGAGGAGCCGGCCGTGCTCGTTCGCCGCGTCGAGGAGCACGGCGTCGCCGGTCTCGGTGCAGCGCAGCACGTACACGTTGTTGTCGACCGGACCGACCACGACCATGTGGATCTCGACCCCGGTCGCGTCCCAGACGAGGGTGTCTGCGCTCATGGAGCGAGGCTACGCCCGACCCCTGTCGTCTAGCGGCCGGAGGCGACGTACTCGTGGAGGGTGCGGGTCTCTTCGGCGAGCTCGCTCACCCGCACCTTCACCACGTCGCCGATGCTGACGATGCCGACGAGGCGGCCGTCGTCGACCACCGGCAGGTGACGGAAGCGGTGCTCGGTCATGACCGCCATGAGGTCCTCGATGCGGGCGCTCGGCTGGCACGTGACGACGTCGGTGGTCATCAGCGCGCTCACCGGCTCGTCGAGGGCGGCGCCGCCCCGGTCGGCGACGGCCCGGACGATGTCGCGCTCCGAAACGATGCCGGCGACGGTGCCGCCGTCGTCGTCGGACACGACGATCGCGCCGATGCCGTGCTCCTGCAGCACGGCGACGACTGCGGCGATGGTGGTGTCGGCCGCGACCGTGACGACCTCGTTGCCCTTGGTGGCCAGTAGGTGCTCGATCAGCATGTGCTCCCCCCTCGGTTGTCGGTGGGCCACGACGCTGGGGCCGGCTCCAGCCTCGCGCGTCTTCACGTCGACGTGACGTCGAAGCCGAGAGCGAGCGCGACCGGGATCTGGTCGGGGTCGAAGGTGAGGAAGGTGACGGGACGGGGGAGCCGGTCGGCGGCGGCGAGGTGGAGGGCGTGCACCGAGCGCACCGGCTGGGTGCGGCCGAGCTCGGCGGCTCGTCCGAGGCAGCGTCCGTCGAGGGGCACGACGTGGATGCGCTCCCAGTCGTCGCGCAGCGCCCGGCGGAGGTCGTCGCGCTCGGTCGGGTCGGCGTCGAGCTGGTCGACGACCATCAGCGCCTCGGTGAGTGCCAGTGCGCTGGCGCACCAGACGGGGTCGGCCGCCATCGCCGCCCGCGCCACCTCGCCCGCCGGTCCCCCGAGGTAGCGGGCCAGCAACCCCGACGAATCGAGGGCGACGGTCACCCGCCCCGACCACCCCCCGTTCTTTGGCAGGTGGGTGTCGCACGCTGAGACCCAGCTGCCAAAGATCGAGCGGGGTTCATCGGATCTCGCGGAGGAGGCGGTCGAGGCGGGCGCCGGCCCAAAGGGGGACGACGAGGGACGGCTCGGGGCGGTCGTCTCGGCGGGCCCGGATCAGCAGCCCGCGGGCGACGAGGTCCTCGATGGTCGGCGAGCGGTCGAGGTCGGACTCGACCGGCCCGAGCTGGGCCACGGGTCGGCCGCCGACGGTGACGACGATCCGCTCGCCGCCCTCGGCGCGCCGCAGGGCCTGCGCCAGCTGGGCCCGCAGCGTCCGGACGTTCATGCGTACACCTGTGTACACGCGCGGGCTTGCGGCGGTCAACCGCCGTCGGGAGACTGCCGCCATGAACTTCGCCTTCTCCGAGGAGCAGGAGGAGCTGCGGCGCATCACCCGCCAGTTCCTCGAGTCCAAGTCGTCCGAGGCCGAGGTGCGCCGCCTCATGGAGACCACGGAGGGCTACGACCAGACGATCTGGTCGCAGATGGCCAACGAGCTCGGCCTCCAGAGCCTCATCATCCCCGAGGAGTACGGCGGCCAGGGCTTCGGCTACGTCGAGCTCACGGTGGTGCTCGAGGAGATGGGTCGGGCGCTGCTCGCCGCCCCGTACTTCTCCACCGTCGCCCTCGCCACGAACGTGCTGCTCCACGCCGGCGACGACGCGGCCAAGCAGGACCTCCTCCCGGGGATCGCCAGCGGCGACACGATCGCCACGCTCGCCTTCACCGAGGAGAACGGCCGCTGGGACGAGGCCGGCATCACGATGGAGGCCAGCCGGATGGGGGGCGGGGGAGACGCCGCCTCGGGTGACGGCTTCAAGCTCAACGGCACGAAGATGTTCGTGCTCGACGGCCACACGGCCAACGTGGTGCTCGTCGCGGCCAAGACCACCGCCGGTGTGTCGATCTTCCAGGTGGCGGGCGATGCCGCCGGCCTCACCCGCACGGCGCTGGCCACCATGGACCAGACCCGCAAGCAGGCCAAGCTCGAGTTCGCCGACGTCGACGCCAAGCTGATCGGCACCGACGGCGCCGGCTGGACCACCCTCGAGCGGGTCCTCGACCTCGCCGTCGTGGCCCTCGCCGCCGAGCAGGTCGGCGGTGCCCAGAAGGTGCTCGAGATGGCCGTCGAGTACGCCAAGGTGCGCGTGCAGTTCGGCCGCCCCATCGGCTCCTTCCAGGCCATCAAGCACAAGTGCGCCGACATGCTGCTCGAGGTCGAGTCGGCGAAGTCGGCCGCGTACTACGCCGGCTGGTGCGCGTCGGAGCTGAACGACGAGCTGCCCTCGGTGGCGTCGCTGGCCAAGGCGTACTGCTCGGAGGCGTACTTCCACGCCACCGCCGAGAACATCCAGATCCACGGCGGCATCGGCTTCACGTGGGAGCACCCGGCCCACCTGTACTTCAAGCGGGCCAAGTCTTCCGAGCTCCTCTTCGGCGACCCCACCTACCACCGCGAGCTGCTCGCCCAGCGCATCGGCATCTAGCCGCCCCGCTCGCCGACCCCACTCCCGATCGGGGACAGCAGTCCGGATGATGTCTGGAGAGCTGCCCCCGATTCGCGTCGGGTGGGCGTACGGTCGCCGGCATGGCCGACGAGGCGAGCGCGGCGCCGCCGACGCCGTACCAGGCGCTGCGGGTCCTCGCCAGCGAGCGGGTGGCGGTGACGCCCACGTTCGAGCACGTCGAGCACCACACGATGGGCGGCCTGCTCACGATGCTGTGGCACTGGCCCGCCGAGGGTGCGCCCGCCGGGGTGGTCGTGTGCTGCGGCGGCGCCATGGGCGGGCTGCTCGGGCCGGCGGGCGGGCTGTACCACGACCTCGGCGAGGCCCTCGTGGCCCGGGGGATCGGGGTGGTGCGGGTGGGGTGGCGGAAGCCGAACGACCTCGACGCGTGCCTCCACGACCTTCTCGCGGCGCTTGAGCTGTCGGCCCGGCGGGGCGCGCCCCGGGCGGTCACCGTCGGGCACAGCTTCGGCGGTGCCGTGGCCGTGCAGGCCGGCGTGGCCGTCGACGACTTCGTCGCCGGCGTCATCACGCTCGCCACCCAGTCGGCCGGCTGCGAGGTGGCGGGCGGGCTGATCGGCCGGCCGGTCCTGTGCTTCCACGGCTCCGCCGACGAGCTGCTGCCGGCGATGTGCAGCGAGCTCGTCGCCGGCCTGGCCGAGGGCGAGGTCGTCGTGCTGCCCGGGGCCGGGCACCTCCTCACCGAGGGCGGGGCGGCCATCCGGGAGCGGCTGCTGGCCTGGCTCCCCGACGTCCTCGGCTGCGAGGCTGGGCCCTGATGTCGATCGTCCAGCGCCTCCTCGACCGGCTCGGGCTGGCCCCGGACACGTTCGACGACGACGACGTCCGGCTGGCCGCCGAGCAAGCCGTGGTCGACCTCCTGGAGCTGGTGATGCTCGTCGACGGCTCGTCGGCTGAGGCCGAGCGCGAGCTGATCCGGCAGTTCCTCGACGAGCGCCAGTGGCCCGGAGGGCACAACCCGTACTCGTACTCCGAGGAGGCGTGCGCCCGGGCTCGCCTCGCGCTGGCGCCGGGCGGCCCGCTCGACGAGTTCCTCGCCACCGTCACCGGCCGCCTCGCCACCGACGACGACCGGGCCGCGGCCTACGCCGCCGTGCTCGACCTGGCCGGCGTCGACGGCGAGCTCGACGAGCGCGAGGCGCGGCTGCTCGCCGGCCTCCGCAGCCGCTTCGAAGCCCGGTAGGGCAGCCTGTGGTCGTCATCGCCGTCGTCGGCGCAGTGCTGGTCGTGGTGCTCGTCGCCCTCGTCGCCGTCGGGCGGGAGGCCTTCACGCTGGCCGCCCAGCCCCGCCAGGCCCTCTTCGACGTCGACGAGGCCGTCGACTTCGTGGCCGACAACGTGCCCGACGAGATCAGCGCCCGCATCAGCTACGACGACGTGCGGGCGCTGCTCCGCTTCCACCTGGAGCACATCGCGGCGAAGGGGGCCCCGGCGGAGCGCTGGAACGCAGGTCCGGAGCGCCTCGTCGTGGTCGACGACGAGGAGGGCGCCGAGGTGCTCATGGCCCGGGCCCTGGCGGCTGGGCTCGACCTCACGCCCGACGACGTCGCCGCGGTCCTGGCCGCCGAGCTGGCCTACTTCGAGGCCATCGGCGCCGTCGGCCCGGCCGTGCCC
>JACDCH010000578.1 GCA_013694495.1 Acidimicrobiia bacterium
GCCGACGCCGACGCCGGCGCCCGACCCGATCCGTCCCAGCCGGCCGGCGCTGCCACCGATGGCACCGTTCACCGCCGACGACTTCCGACCCCCGCGCGTCCTCCGACCGGTTCGGCGCGAGTGGGCCGATCTCGAGCCGCTGCAGCCACGCGCCACCGGAGCGAACGCGCCGGTGGTGGTGCCGGTGGCGTCGTTCGTGCGCAACCTCGCAGGCACTACACCGCTGCTGCACGCGCCCGTCATCCGGGAGGTGGTCATCGAAGGCCCTGCCGGGCGAGCCGACGGCCTGGCGGTCGAAGGACGCTCGCTGCCCAGCAGCGTGCCCCCGGTCGCCCCGCCCGAAGGGGAAGGGTCCGCCGAGATCCAGGCCGTCCGCCGGCCTTCGGCGACGCGTCCCCTCACGCCCCGGGCCCGGCTCGACACCTACAGCGGCCCGCTCGAGCCTGTCACGCAGCCCGACTACGACTGGCAGGTCGACGAGGCCGGCAACTGGGGCGTCGGACCGGCGACCGTCGAACGCGACGACGGCATGCACGAGGAGCTTCCCCCTCCGATCTTCTCGTCGCTGCTGGCCGAGCGCACCGGCGTCTCCCTGGCCGAGCTCCGGCCCGACCTCGTCGACGCCGACACCGGCGAGCTCGTCACCGGCCTGGACGAAGCGCCGAAGCGCGCCGCTCCCGGGCCGCGCCGTTCGCTGGCCGAGTCGCGGCGCCTCGGCCTGGGCGCGCCCGAGCACTCGCCGGAGGCCGGCGTCACGACGGAGCAGGACTTCGCTCCGTCGACCCCATCGGCCCCTCCGTCCCCTTCGTCCCGATCGGCCACACCGGATGAGGACGACGAGGAGTTCCTCCGCGAGCTGGCCGGCGACGACGGCGGGTCCGGCGAGAGCGACGCGCAGGCGGCGGCGCTGGCGTTGGAGGCGGCGGCGCGGATGGCCGACATCCAGGCCCGCCTCCAGGCGGATCGCGACGCCCTCATCGAGCAGCAGGCCGCCCTCGCCGAGGAGGAGCGCCGGCTGGAGGAGGAGCGCCGGCTGCGTGAGCCCGCCAAGATGATCTACCGGCCGGTCACCGAGCCGGTCGCGGGCGACCTGCGCGTCACCGTCGAGCGGGCGACGGGCGTCGATCCCGGGCCGACCGTCGTGCGTCGGGGCCCCGAGGCCAGCGAGGTCGCCGCCCAGATCGGTGCGCTCGCCTTCAGCCGCCAGGGCGAGGTGTTCGTGCCTGCCGAACGCGGCCCGCTGGAGACCCGCGACAACCGGGGCCTGCTGGCGCACGAGCTCACCCACGTCGTGCAGCAGCGCGTCTACGGCACCCGCATGCCCCGCCGCGGCACGCCCGCGGGACGGCGGCTCGAGGCCGAGGCGCGCGCCGTGCAGCGCTGGAGCACGGGCCAGGACCCCACCCTGCGCCTCCAGCCGCAGTGGAAGCCGGAGCCCGGCCCGGCGGTGCGCTGGCGCGACCCGGTCAACGAGGGCTGGGGCGGCGGCGACGACGAGGTGTGGCCGGACGACGGCGCCGGCGATCCGGAGCTCGAGGCGGCCATCGCCGAGGACGACCGCCGGCGCGAGGAGTACGACCGGGAGATCCTGAGCACGGCTCTGTCCGCCGAGGACCGCACTGCGGTCCGCCAGCGGTACGACGAGGCCCACTCGGAGTTCCAGCGCACCTGGGGCCAGCGCCGCCGGGACCAGGCTCGCAGCAGCGGTACCGGCCCCGGCCCCGGCGGGCCGCGAGTCGGGCGAGCGGCGGCGTCCGGCACCGTCACCAGCCGGCTGGCCGACCTCCAACGTCAGCAGAACGAGCTGCGAGTCCGACTCGGCGAGGCGCCGCTCCCCACGGCTGCCGATGCGGCCCACGACCCGGACGCCGTCGGCAGCTTCGAGTCCGACTTCTTCCGCGACGACCATGCACCCGCCCCGCCCGAGCTCAGCGACCGCGATCGCGAGGACCTCGCGGCGTTCGAGGTGCACATGGCGCTCGAGGTCACGCGGGCGGGGCAGGAGGACGAGCTCATCGGCACGATGAGCTACCTCAACCCGCAGCAGCAGATCGTACGCAAGTTCGCCCTGCTGACGCTCTACAGGGGGTGGGTCTCCTACGACGAGGGCCACGCATGGAACCCGAGCCCGCATGCCGTGCGCGTGACGGCACTCGAGCGCGAGCTGGCCAACTACGACCCCGACGGCACCCCGAAGGCGCCGGTCACCCCGACGCCCCGCGCGACGACGCCGCCCGGCACCACCACCAC
>JACDCH010000582.1 GCA_013694495.1 Acidimicrobiia bacterium
GTGGTGGTGGGCGCCGTCGTGGCGGTCGTGGACGTGCTGTCGCCGGTGGCCACGTCGGCATCGTCGTCGCCGGCCAGGAGCAGGATGGCGACGACGAGCAGGATCAGGGCGAGCAACCCGCCGATGATCCACGGCCGCCGGTCGGGCGGCGGCGGCGGTGCCGCTGGCACGACCGTCGGGGGGATGACCCCGCCAGGGGGCACGACCGGCCCGGCCGGCACCACCGGCACGACTGGTTGTCCGGGGGCCCCCGGCGTCACCGGCGGGAGGTCGTATTGGGTGGGCTCGTGGCCGTCGCTCATCATCCGACCGTACCCATCCTCCTGTCTCCCGCGCGGAGGCCGACTACCGTCGTCCCTCCCCCGGGGGCGTAGCTCAGTTGGCTAGAGCACCTGCTTTGCAAGCAGGAAGTCGTGGGTTCGAGTCCCATCGCCTCCACGACAAAAGATGCTGGTCAGCCGCTATTTCTGGACGGCTGGAGAGCTCAAGGCAGGTCGACTAGGGCCCGCGCGTGACCTTCGCGTGACCTACGACCGAACGTGACCCCGTGACAGCGACCGATGCGAGCCGGTACGGAGCGGCACTCGGCGCCCCCGCCGACCGACCGCTCGACCCGCCAGATGGTCGGACGCGGGCGATGCTTGCGCGCGCCGCGCGCGTTGCCGGTACTCTCTCGACATCCCCCCAGCTTCTTCGGCGGCTGGGTGCGAGACCCGCTTCGGCGGGTCTCTGCGTTTTTCGGCCGAGTCAGTTCCAGCGTGGTGGCTTGTGGAACGTGCCGCGCTGGTCCGTCAGCTGAGCCGCGAACTGCGATGTCGCCAGCGCGTTCGGCCTCAGCTGCTTAAAGAACGTCGAGTGCAACGCTCTCGACCTGCGGTTGGCCGGATGCGGGTTGACGATGCCGACCTTGATGCCTAGCTCGACCTCGGCCACCCGGATCGGTTCGGCCAGGTCCGAGTCGTTGGAGATCACGACCGCAGCGTCGCAGTCGTGGCGGAACGCATCGAGCAGCAGGTACGTCGCGAGGTTGACGTCCGAGCCCTTCTCCTCCGTCTTGAGCACCGCGACGGTTAGTGGCCCGTTTGCCAGAGGATGAGCGAGGGGCATGCGCACGGTCGAGGTCAGGTAGTGGCCGAGGTGGACGGACACGTTCGGAAGCGTTCCCAGCGCCCGGAGGTACAGCTGCTGTCGCTGCGGCTGTTGCGGGTCGCTCGGCCGGGCCGAGACCAGCGCGGTGAAGTACCTGATCCGGTGGATGTGGTCGCGAGGAAGCAACCGGTGTCGATGTAGACGTTCGTCGACATGGCCCGGGGACGGTAGCCAATGGGGCCTTCACCGTTGCTGAGGTGGTATCCGGTCAATCCGGCTCGAGGGGGCGACGCCTATCGATCGGCGATGCGGAGCACGCTGGCGGAGGGAGCGGCCCGGCCGGCGGCGAGTTGGGCGTCGATCGCGTCAGCGATGGCGGCGTCTCGCTGGGCGGTCGCGTGCTGGTAGAGCAACGCGGCACGGGGGCTGGCGTGCCCGAGACGGTGCATCAGCTCCTTGGTGCCGGCGCCCGTCGACGCCGCCAGCGTTCCAGCGACGTGGCGCAGGTCGTGCAGTCGGACGTCCGGCAGTCCGAGCTCCGCCTTGGTCCGGGTCCACTCCCGTTGCCAGACGCAGATCCGCAGCGGTCCGCCCTTGGTGCCCGGGAAGAGGATTCCGTCGGGACCGGAACCGGCCCAGCGCTCGAGGTGGGCTTCGAGCTCGGGTACGAGGCTCGCCGGGATGACGACCCGCCGTCGGCCGGCGTCGGTCTTGGGAGCCGTGATGAGGTGGCCGCCGCCCTTGGCCTCTTGGCGTTGGACGCGCACGTTGATGGTGCGGTGGAGGAGGTCGATGTCGCGTCGTGTCAGGGCGAGCAGTTCGCCTCGACGGAGTCCGACGAACGCGGCGAGGAGCACGAGGGCGCGGAGGTCCACTCGGATGGCGTCGGCGAGAGCGTCGACCTCGGCCAGCGTCGGGATGGACCGTTCCTCGTTCGGCTCGACGCCGGCGCCCTTGATCGAGCACGGGTTGACGGCGAGCAGCCCGTCCTCGACGGCGGTGTTGAGCATCGTGCGTAGCAGCCGGTAGCACTTGGCCGCGGTCGACGGACCAGGGCCGGTGGCGAGCAGCCGGCTGTGCCAGGAACGGACGCGCGATGTCGACAGCCTGGACAGGGCCGTGTCGCCGAGGGCCGGGAGGATGTGCAGCCGGAGGAAGCTGTCGTACAGCTCGCGTGTCTTCGGACGGAGCACCTCACCGCGACTGGTCAGCCGGGTGTCGAGCCACTCGGGCGCGTACTCGGCGAGCGTCGTGCGGCCGCGGCTCGGTGCGACCCACGCGCCCTTGTCCTGGCTCGTGAGCGCCTTGGCGAACGCGAGCTCTGCTTCGGCCTTCGTGGTGAAGGTGCCGATGCTCACGCGAGCGCCGGTCACGGGGTCGGCGATGCGGACGCGCCAGCGGCCGCTGGGCATCTGGTCGATCCCGCCGAGTTGCCGCTTGCGGGCGCGACTCATGAGGCCTCCTCGTTCGTCGGGATGGAGTGGTACTGGACGGCATCTCGCGACACGAGACCCTCCTTGTTGCTACTGCGGTTCGGTTTCGGGGTCACCGAGCTGGTCGAGCGCGGTGGCGAGGCGTTCGAGAACGCGGCGGGCGGCGTCGAGGTCGCCGAACTGTTGTTGGATGAGGAGCCGGGCGCGGAGTGCGGCGGGTCCGGCGAGCCGCGGGTGAACATCTTCCTGGATACGCCGACTGTTGGCGACCGTCCCGTCGGGGGCGATGGTTATCGTGTGGCCCGGCGCAGGCCACGACTTCAGGTACTGCTCCCATTCGGCGAGCGATTCGTCGGTACCGATGATGTGGTCGAACAGCTCGATGGGTTCGAGCCCGTGCTCGCCGGTGTCCGGTGTCCGGACGGCGTGGTTCTCCCACGCCGACGGCGGGGTGAGGAAGAACCCGACCGGCAGTTCGAACCCTCGAGCGAATGCGACGAGTTCGTCGGCGGTGATCTCCCGGATGCGGCCCCCGTCGACGGAGCGTTCCATCGCGGACCACGACGCCGGCGACAACCGCGTCCCGAGGTAGGGCTCGAGGGCTTCGGCGGCCTGGGTCTGGGTCCAGCCCCGCAGGAGCCGGGCTTTGGAGAGGTTGAACGCGACGATCTGGTTGGGGGTCCAGGTCGGGCGTTGCGCTGGGCGACTACGGCGTGCCACAGAGTGCTCTCAACAGCTACACAGTGCTATCGACATAGGGGTTGCATCATAGCAGGTGTTGTCGTACTCTGTCACCCCCCTGATCGTTCGACGTTCGTGTTGAGCCAGGGTTGTGGAGGTGTCGGGTGCCGGAGCGCAAGGACTTCCTCACGGTGGAAGAGGTGATGGCCCATCTGCGCGTGGGTCGCACGTTCGTGTACGAACAGGCTCGCCTCTACTTGCGCACGGGCGGGGCGCAGGGTTTGCCGTGCCGCAAGTTCGGTCGGCTGCTCCGGTTCCCGACCGCGCAGCTCGAGGCGATGGCCGGCGCCCCGCTGGTGGAGCCGGACCCGGTCGTGGTCGAGCTCGATGCGGTCCGCCGCGCCAAGGACACCGCGCCGCCCCCGTCCGCGCCTCCGGTCACGCCGCGTCGCGCGACCGGCACCGAGCAGTCGTCCCTGTTCCCGGACTGACTCACGTTCGTGCCCGCCTCCCGCTCGGCAACCACACGACCCCAGGACGATGACACGCTTGCACCTGTCGTGCGGTGTCGCCTCGTCCGTCCCGGCGGGGACGGGGGACGGTCCCGGTGTTGAGCCTGGGAAAGCTCGCTCCCGGCGGGCACGAGTACTACGTCGAGGTGGTTGCCAAAGGCGCCGAGGAGTACTACGTCGGCGCCCGAGAAGCTCCGGGCACGTGGATCGGCGCGGCCTCGGGACGGCTCGGTCTGGAGGGCGAGGTCGACGCCGAGGTCTTGGAGCGGATCCTGCGACACACCGACCCGTCGGGCGTGTACCGGCTGACCGCGGCGCACTCGGTGCCGACGGTGGCGGCGTACGACGCCACGTTCTGCGCACCCAAGTCGGTGAGCCTCCTGTTCGCGCTCGGCCGCCCGGAGGTGTCCAACGAAGTCCGCAACGCGCAGGACGCCTCGGTGGTGGCGGGGCTCGAGGTGCTGGAGCGGGTGGCGTGTCGGGGCCGTCGCGGCAAGGGCGGCGCGACGCTGGTCGACGGTGACGGGTTCGTGGCGGCGTCGTTCCGGCATCGCACGTCCCGGGCGGCCGATCCGCACCTGCACACCCACGTCCTGATCGCCAACCTGGTCCACGCCCCGGTTGACGGCCGGTGGACCGCGCTCGATGGCCGCCCGGTGTTCACGTGGCTCCAGACGGCGGGGTTCCTGTACGACGCCCAGCTGCGTTGGGAGCTGACACGGCGTCTCGGTGTCGAGTGGGGCGCGGTCGGCAAGACCGGTACGGCGGAGATCGATGGGGTGTCGTCGAAGGTGGTGCGGGCGTTCTCAATCCGCCGCCGGGAGATCGAGGCCCACATGAACGACCGGGTCGGCGCGAACCCGCAGATCGCCACGTACGCGACCCGCCGGGCGAAGGATCCCGATCTCGACCCGGCCAGCCTTCTCCCAGAGTGGCGGGAACGCGCTGAGCGTCACGGGTTCGACGACGGGACGCTCGCCGGCCTGATCGACCGGTCACCGACCGTCGAGCCGCCGGTACCGGGATCGATCGAAGCCGAGCTGATGTACGGGTCGCTGGCGGGGCCGGTCGGATTGACGGAGCGGGCGAGCACGTTCGGCGACCGGGACGTGATCAAGGCCATCTGCGCAGCCCTCCCGGCCGGCGCGCCGGTCGAGCGGGTCCTCGCCCTGGCCGAGGGGTTCCTCCGCTCGGGTCATGTGGTTGCGCTCGTTGGCGGTGACCGAGGGGACGTGATCCGCCGGACCGACGGGACGACCGTGGCCGCACACAGCGACGGGTCCCGGTGGACGACCCCGGACATGCTCGACGTCGAACGCCGGCTCCTCGCCACCGCCGAGCGGGTGCGGGGGACCGGCGCCGGACTCGCCACGGCCACGGCCCTGGACACCGCGGTGGCGGGCCGGACCTTGAGCGACGAGCAGGAGGCGATGGTGAGGCGGGTGTGCTCGTCGGGTGACGGGGTCGACGTCGTCGTCGGCATCGCCGGGTCGGGCAAGACCTACGCCCTGGGCGCCGCCCGCGACGCCTGGCACCGCTCGGGGTTCACGGTCGTCGGGTGCTCCCTCGCGGCCCGGGCCGCGAAGCAGCTCCAGGACGACGCCGGGATCCCGTCGATCACCCTCACCCGCGTCCTGGGCGACATCGAACGGCACCGGCTGACAGTCGGCGACACGGCCGTGATCGTGGTCGACGAAGCAGGAATGGTCGGCACCCGCGCCCTCGCCCGGCTCGTCGAGCACGCCACCGCAGCAGGGGCGAAGGTCCTGCTCGTCGGCGATCCCGGCCAGCTGCCCGAGATCGACGCCGGCGGCGCCTTCCGCGGCCTCCGGGCCCGGCTCGGCGCCGCCGAGCTCACCGAGAACCGCCGCCAGACCGAACCGTGGGAACCCGCCGTCCTCGCCCAGCTCCGCTCGGGCAACACCGACCAAGCGATCGACGCCTACCTCGACCACGAACGCGTCCACGTCGCCGCCACCCAAGAAGCCGTCCGGGACGACCTCGTGAACGCGTGGTCGAGCGGCTACTTCGACGACGAGGACGTCCTCATGGTCGCCGCCCGACTCGCCGACGTCGATGACCTCAACCGTCGCGCCCGCAACGCCCTGCGAACGACCGGCTGCCTGGGCCCGGACGAGATCGTCCTCGGTGGCCGTCCCTACGCGACGGGCGACGAGGTCCTCGCTCTCCGCAACGACTACGCCGCCGGGGTCCTGAACGGCACCAGAGCCGAGCTCGAACAGATCGACGGGACCCGTCAGCAGCTGGCCCTGCGCACTGCCAGCGGCGAGACCCTGTCGGTCCCGTTCGCCTACGCGGAGGCCGGCCACCTCACCCACGGGTACGCGACCACGATCCACAAGGCCCAAGGCGCAACCGTTGACCGCTGCCTCGTCCTCGTCGACGACACGATGAGCCGGGAACACGCCTACACCGCCCTGTCCCGCGGCCGGCAGCGCAACGACCTGTTCGTCGTCGCCGAAGACCGCCGGGCCGAAGAACGCCACGCCGCCGAGGTCGTTCACGACCCGCTCGACGACCTCCGACGCACCGTCGGCCGCACCGGCGGCAAACGGATGGCGGTCGACGAGACCACCGAGGCGCCGACCGACACGCTCGAGCGGCTCCGCCGCGACCGCGACGAGATCCGAACCCGGCTCGGCGACAGGCCACCCGACCCATCCCGGTCGCACCGTCAACTCACCGAAGCCCACACCCGCGCGCGCCACGACCGTGACGGCGCGCAGTGGCGACTCGACACCGCCCGCACAGCCCTCCACGACCTCGGCCCGATCGGCCGGCGAACCCACCGAACCGAACGCCGCGAACTCGAGAAGCGGATCGTCGGATTCGAAGCCGACATCGCCCGTCACGACCAGAAGCTCGCCGCCCTCGACACCCAACTCACCGAACTCGCCCCCGACATGAAAGCCCGGAGCGCGTGGGAGCGCGAGCACCGCCTCTCGCTCGACCGGCTCGACACGCTCGACCGCCAAATCACCCTCGCCGAACGCATCGAACGCAACGCCGCCCGAGCCCTCGAGCGAAGCCTCGAACGCGACCGCGGGATGGAGCTCGGCCGGGGGATAGAGCTGTAGGCGTCTCCTGCCGATGGATTCTGACCAGCAGCATCTGCAGCATCACGACATCGCGCAGCGCGCGAGTCGACGGCTCCCGTCCCTTGGCGGCGTAGTAGGTGCTCGGGGCGATCTGCAGGGCCCTGCAGATCGGCTCGACTCCGAGCTCGCCGCGGTTGCTGTCGATGAACTCGACGATCACCGATGTGGGCGGTCGAGCTCCGCCGCGAAGAAGGCCGACGCCCGCTTCAAGATCTCGTTCGCCCGGCGGAGCTCACGGTTCTCCTGCTCGAGTTCGCGGATCCGTCTCGCCTCCACCGTGGTCGCGCCCGGCTCGACACCATCGTCGATGTCGGCCTGCTTGACCCACGTTCTCAGCGACTCGACCCCGCACCCGATCTGGTCAGCGATCCGCTGGATCGGGCCGTGGTTCGTGCCGGGCTCCTTGCGCAACTGGCGGACCAACCGAACCGCCTGCGCCTTCTCCTCAGGGCTGTACCGCCGATTCGTCGGCGCCCCCGATGACCGTGCTGTTCCCATGACTCGATCCTCGTTTCCAAGGTCAGGAGCCTTCACGCATCCCAGGGCGATTCATGGCGCTCAACACCGCGATCGAGTTAGGCTTCCTTCTCCAGCTGAGCGTGACCGCCGGGACGGAGCGCGCGGCACAAGGGGGTGGGCCAGAAGTGGGAGCACGACTGCGGTTCGTTGGCATGGCTGTGATCCTCGTCAGTTCGATAGTGATCTCGGGAGCGTCGGCGCACACTGTCGCGCCGCAGAATCCGCATTGGCACGGCTGGGACGAGCCGGTAGACCTTCGAATCCACTATCCGGTGAACTTTCCGGTCTATGGCTGCACAGCTTACAACGGCAATAGTCAAACAGGATGGTGTAATAACGTGGTTCAGGCAGCTGCAGAGTCCTGGGCAGCGAACTCGGATTTTGATCCCATCCGAAATGATTCACCTACCTACGTCGGCGGGTTTCAATGGCGGATCGATAACTATGGTCAGAACGGGCTCGGTGGCTGGGTTGATTTCGCGTACAGCAATAGTAACGGTCACATGACATATGTAGCTGCATACTTGAATCCTTCTCTGCTCAACTTTCCTCACCTCGGTTCCGGTGCGAACGGTGATACAACCGTGCAGAAGCGGTGTGCTGCTGCACACGAGTGGGGACATATAGCCGGCCTACGGCACCACGCCTCCACAACGAACTCGATCATGTACGAACCCGGACCGCTGGGTGCGGGACACGAATCGACCTGCCATGTGCAAGGCATGACGAACGCCCAGCCACACGATCACTTGGACGTCAACGTTGTCCACTGACACGCACGGGAAGGAGCTGTAACGATGACCCATCGTGAGTTCGCTCGCATGGGCCGCCGTCTCGCAATCCTGGCGGTGGCCGCTGCGTTGCTCGGCTGCGCGGGGAGCAATGACGTGTCCGTCGGTGGGCCGACCGGAGACCCGTCGAGCAACGCGGAGATGCAGACAGGTCGAACCGGCGGCCTCAACCTAGCGGACTCGGTCCGCGACGAGAACGGACGGATACTGGTGACGAGGGTCTCGGAACGCATCGGTCCGACCGTGGCCTCCAAGGAGGAGCTGTACCGCGCCGCCGGTTCGGTGCTCACTGCCGTCGCCATCGCTCCCGAGTATGGCGAGACGCATCCAGGCTTCGTCTACACCCTCCAAAGGTTCGAGGTCGATGAGGTCTTCGTCGGGGTTGAGCATCCAGGCGATGAGATCGTCGTTCAGTTCCTCGGCGGTGAAGGGGCTCGGCTCCCGGGTGCGGAATCCCAAGGCGACGGCGGGCCTTTCTTCCTCGTCGACCCCGAGTCGCCCCCCTTCAGCAGCGGTGAGAGGTATCTCCTCTTTCTCGAGGCAGAGCCGAGTGTCGAGCTCTTTGCGTCAGGTGCTCGCACGCTGGTCGCGAACGGTATCGGCCAATATCTAGTCATCGACGATCAACTCGAGCCGGTCGCGGCGCTGCGAGAGAACCCTGTTGTCGCGGAGATCGCCGGGAACGACTACTCGGCGATCGGGCAGGAGGCGCGTGACGAAGCGGGCAGGTCCGGATGACGCGGCTGGACGAGCATACGTCGGTCTAGATCTAGAGCATCCAGCTGGCGCGTCGCTGCCCCGCCGCCAGGACGCGTACCGGCGTTCCCGCCCAGCACGGTGGCCACCTCCGCCGGGCTGAGACCGAAAATAGGTCCCGGAGGGCGCCGCCCAGAACAGCCACAAGGTCGTGCTCCCTGCGGTAGCCGTGGAACCGGACCCGGTCGTCGTCGATCTCGACGCGCCCGCCGCGCCAAGAGCTGTAGCAACGTCGCCCAGCCCACGGACCGTCGATCAAGCCAGTTTGGTATCCGAAGTCGGGATCAGCTCACGGCAGAAGTATAAAACGGATGTTGTTCTCGGGAGCCGGGCCCGCAATCACACTGTCAAACTCACGTTGAATCACCTCCACGTACAGTCTGGACGGGACATCTAGAGCAAGCTCGACCCTGAATCGGGCCTCGAAGACAGCATCGGTGGGATCAATCGTCGGGTTGTCGATTCCTCCCGCGTTGCAAACAACGGCATCGGGAACGTCAGTGTCCTCGCAGGTCTCGTCGTCTGAGAGAAGCGCACCATTATCAAGGGTGAATCGAAGGAGTGCTGCTCGGGCAAGTCTCGGCCCATGGTTGTCGATGACGACCTCAACATCGAGGAACCGCCCTGAACGATCTACATCGAACGCCACGATTGCAAGATCAGTGGGCTGCTCTCGATGATCAGCCGCTCAGCCTCTTCGCGAGTCTGACTTTGACTGTCGGGATCGTGGTCGCCGCAGCCCCCCCGCAGCCACGGCCCCCACCGCGATCAGCACCCGGGCGTGTCGGCGGAAGGATCTCACGGTCTGGCGAGCCCGCTCTGACCGGGAGAACTGAAACCCGACACCGATGCTCCGTGAGGCCGTAGGTACGAGCGTGGCGACCGGCCCCGTCGTCTGGCGGCCCCGTCGTCTGGTCCGTCGGTCGCATCGCTAGGACGGCCCTGAATGACCGATCGGACAATGCCCCGGCGTGACCTTGGCGTGACCTTACGGTGGGTCACAAGGCACTTCTGGACGACATCAGACGACACGAAGCAACCCCGCTGACCTGCGGTTTCGTTGAAGCGCCCTGGTCCGGATCGGCCTGAGCAGTTGCTTTGCAAGCAGGAAGTCGTGGGTTCGAG
>JACDCH010000596.1 GCA_013694495.1 Acidimicrobiia bacterium
GTGCTGGTCGCCGACCGCGCCGGGCAGCCGGCGCCGGCCGGGGTGCCGGGCGAGCTGCTCATCGGTGGGGCCGGGGTGGCCATCGGCTACCACGGCCGACCGGCGGCCACGAGCGACCGCTTCGTGACGATCGCCGAGCGGCGGTGGTACCGCAGCGGCGACCGGGTCCGCTGGCGCGCCGACGGGACGCTCGAGTTCCTCGGCCGCGTCGACGACCAGGTCAAGGTGCGGGGCCACCGCATCGAGCCGGCCGAGATCGAGCACGCCATGGTCACGCACCCGGCGGTCGCCCAGGCGGCCGTCGTCGCCCACCCGGGTGCCGACGACCGCACGACGCTCACCGCCTACGCCGTCCTCGACCGGCGGGCCGACGCGCCCGGCGCCGACCGGTCGGGCGACGAGCACGTCGACGAGTGGCGCGGGCTCTTCGACGAGGTGCAGGGCGGCCCGGTGGAGGCCGACCCGGCGTTCGACACGTCGGGCTGGAACAGCAGCTACACCGGCGCGCCGATCCCGGCCGCCGAGATGCAGGAGTGGGTGGACACCACCGTGGCCGCGGTCGCGGCCTTGCGGCCCCGACGGGTGCTGGAGATCGGCTGCGGGACCGGGCTGCTGCTGTGGCGCCTGGCCCCCGGGACCGAGCGCTACGTCGGCGTCGACTTCTCGGCGGCCACCATCGCCGCCCTCGAAAGCCGGCTGCGCGAGGACCGCCGCTACGACCACGTCGAGCTGCGGCGCGCCCCGGCCGACGCCCTCGACGCCGACCTCGGCGCCTTCGACGTCGTGGTCGTGAACTCGGTGGTGCAGTACTTCCCCGACGCCGCGTACCTGCGCTCGGTGCTGGATCGGGCCGTCGCGCACGTGGCACTCGGCGGCCACCTGTACGTCGGCGACGTGCGCAGCCTCCCGCTGCTCGAGGCCTTCCACTCCTCGGTCGTCCTGGCCGGGGCCGGACCGGCGGCGGGCACGGAGGAGGTCGCAGCCCGGGCCCGCCGGCTCGTGAGCCTCGAGACCGAGCTCGTCGTCGACCCCCGCTTCTTCACCACGTACGCCGATGCCCAGCCCCGGCTCACGAGCGTGGCGGTGCGGCCGCGTCGGGGGTCGGCCGCCAACGAGATGACCCGCTTCCGGTACGAGGCCGTGCTCGCGGTGGAGGGGCCGCTACCCGTCGCCGTCGAACGCTGGCTCGACCACAACGGCGACCCGGTCAGCGTCGACGACCTGCGCAAGCACCTCGACGATGCCGACCCGGTGGTGTGGGGCGTGCGCCGGCTCGCCAACGCCAGGGTGGCGGCCTGCACCGGCGGCGACGAGTCCGTGGCCGTCGACCCGGAGGACGTGTGGGCGCTGGCGGACGACGCCTGGGCGGTCGAGGTGAGCTGGGTCGCGGGCCACCCCGATGGTGCCTTCGACGTCGCTTTCGTGCCCCGGGCGCTGGGCGCCGACGGCGTGCGGCTGCCAGACGCCGAACCGGGCCGCGGCGCGGCCCTGACCAACGAGCCGGCCGCGACCCGCCGGCACCGCCGCCTCGTCGACGACCTGCGCTCCCACCTCGAGCACCAGCTGCCGGCCCACATGGTGCCGAGCCGCATCGTCGCCCTCGACGCGCTCCCCGTCACCGCCAACGGCAAGGTCGACCGCGCCGCGCTCGCCGCGGTCGACGTGCAGGGGGCGACGACGGCCGGCTTCGTGGCGCCCCGCGACGACGTCGAGGCCGCGCTGGCCACGGTGTGGGCCGACCTCCTCGACCTGCCCGCGGTCGGCGTGCACGACAACTTCTTCGAGCTCGGCGGCGACTCGATCCTCAGCATCCAGGTCGTCGCCCGGGCCCGCCGGGCCGGCCTCGAGCTCGCGTCCCGGGACCTCTTCCGGTACCAGACGATCGCCGAGCTGGCGGCCGCCGCGAGCCGGACGACGGCGGGCGCTGGGGGCGGTGGGGGCGCGGCGCTGGCGCCGGAGGGACCGGTGCCGCTCACGCCGATCCAACGCTGGTTCTTCGACCTCGACCAGCCGGCGGCGGCCCGCAACCACTGGAACCAGTCGGCCCACCTGGTGCTCGAACCGGCGGCGGACGTCGAGGTGGTGGCGGCAGCGGTGGCCGACGTCGTCGCCGCCCATCCGGCCCTCCGGTTGCGGTTCGCCCCCGACGACGATGACGGCGGCGGCGGGTGGACGCAGCAGCTGGCCACCGGCGACGGCGGGGGTGCGGTCGAGCACCTCGACCTGGCGGCCGGCGCCGGAGGCGCAGCGCTGGCCGAGGCGCTGGCCCGGCTGCAGGCGTCGCTCGACGTGGAGCGGGGCCCGGTGTTCCGGGGCGCCACGATCAGGCTCGGCGCCGACGACCTCCGGCTCGTGCTCGTCGCCCACCACCTCGTGGTCGACGGCGTGTCGTGGCCGATCATCGTCGAGGATCTGGAGGATGCGTACGCCGCCCGGCGGGCCGGTCGGGCCCCGGCGCTCCTGGCGGAGCGGACGGCGTGGCTCGGC
>JACDCH010000647.1 GCA_013694495.1 Acidimicrobiia bacterium
GACGTGGCCGACGTGGTGGGCGCATCCACCGCGCCGGGCCCGGCCGAGACACTGGCCGCGGCGGCGAGGGAGAAGCCGGCGGCGACGACGAATGCCCAGCGCCACCCCACGCTGAGGGCGAGGGACACCGCCGCGCCGGCCAGCAGCGTCGCCGCCGGGATGGCCGACTGCTTGACCGCGAAGGCGAATCCCTGCCGGTGGACCGGGACAGCGCGGGCGATGAGGAGGTTCGCCGCGGGCTGGCACAGTGCGTTGGACGCACCGGCCGCGGCGATGGGAAGGACGAGGGTGAGCAGCGAGCTCGCCGTCGCCGCCGTCACGAGGCAGGCGACGCCGGACACGACGCCCGCCGCCCGCAGCGACCGCACCGGCCCGCCCCGCTCGGTCACGCGACCCAGCGGCGCCGAGGCGAACGCAGCGGCGGCGAAGAAGGCGGCGAAGGCCAGGCCGACGCCGCTCTCGTCGAACCCGAGCTCGGGCCGGATCTGCACGGCCATGGCGCCCACGAGGAACGACGGCAGCACGCAGGCCGTCGTGACCGCGCTCGTCGACGCCAGGACGCGACCGGGCCGCAGCGCGGTCAAGCCGGGAGCTCGTCGATGCGGGTCCGTCCGGCGAAGCCGTCCTCCACCCAGTGCCACCACCCGACCGACGGCTCACCGTCGAGCCAGCACAGCCAGTAGGGCCGGCCCGACGGGGCGACGGCCGGGAAGTCGACCAGCCCCCGGCCGGGGTCGCGCAGGAAGATGCCGAGCCCGTCGAGGTCGGCGACGGCGGCGACGACCTCGACCGCTTCGCCGCCGCCGACGGCGTGGCCGTTGGAGCGCCGCTCCCCCAGCGCGGTGGCGGTGCCGAGCCGGGTGGCGTGCCCCGCCATGGCCGCCTTCGCCCGGGCCACGGCGGCCCGCACGAGCGGGAGGGCGGCATCGGCCTCGGCCACCGTCCACGTGCGGGGCGGGTCGGCCGGGTCGATCACGACCGCCGAATGTACGACGGGCCCGGGGCTACCTTCCCCGCTCGTGGCGCACGGGGGGCACGGGTCGTTCGAGTTCTTGGACTGGCCGGGCCCGATCCCCTTCGCCCACCGGGGCGGGGCCGGCGAAGCCCCCGAGAACACGCTGCCGGCGTTCGAGCAGGCCGTGCGCCTCGGCTACCGCTACCTCGAGACCGATGCCCACCTCACGGCCGACGGCGTCCTCCTCGCCTTCCACGACGACCGCCTCGACCGGGTCACCGACCGCGCCGGGCTGATCGCCGAACTGCCGTGGTCGGAGGTGCAGCGGGCCCGCGTCGACGGGCGCGAGCCGATCCCCAAGCTCGAGGACCTGCTCGCCGCGTTCCCGGACGCCCGCGTCAACATCGACCCGAAGCACGACGCGGCCGTCGAGCCCCTCGGCGAGGTGCTGCGGCGGACGGGCGCGACCCGGCGCGTGTGCATCGGCTCGTTCAGCGACCGCCGCCTCGAGCGCATGCGGACGCTGGTCGGGCCCGAGCTGTGCACGTCGATGGGGCCCCGCCAGACCGGCCGCCTGGTCGTGACCGCGCGCGGCGTGCCGGCAGGAGCGTTCACGGCGCCGTGCGCCCAGGTGCCGCCGCGGCAGGGACGGGTCCCGCTCGTCACCGATCGCTTCCTGCGGGCCGCGCACCGGCGAGGCATCGCCGTGCACGTGTGGACGATCGACGACCCGGCCGAGATGACGGCGCTGCTCGACCTCGGCGTCGACGGGATCATGACCGACCGCCCCCTCCTCTTGAAGGAGGTCCTCGTCGGCCGGGGCGAGTGGCACGAGTGATGGTTTCGAGCTCACTCTCTGCGCTCCGTTCGCTCGAGTTGTCGGACCTCGCTCCGCTCGGACTGCTCCGGTCCTCGGCCGACTTCGTCGCCCTGCGGCCGATCCCTGGGGGCTCGCCCCCGGACCGCCGGCGCCTCCGGCGAGCGCACACCGCGCCGGATCTCCATGGTCGCCACCTGCCGACGGATGTCCCCGCGTGAAGCTGCCGCTGACGCCGCTCGACTTCCTCACGCGCGCCCGGCGCCTCTTCGCCGACCGGGTCGGCGTCGTGCAGGGTGACGACCTCCGGATGACGTACGCCACCTTCGCCCGCCGGTGCGACGGGCTCGCCACCCTGCTGCGCGACGACCTCGGCGTCCGGCCGGGCGACCGGGTGGCGTTCCTCGCCGGCAACGTCCACGAGCTGCTCGAGGCGTACTACGGCGTGCTCCTCGCCGGCGCCGTGCTCCTGCCGCTCAACATCCGCAACTCGGCACCGGAGCTGGCGGCCTGCCTCGCCGACAGCCGGGCCGCCGCCTTGTTCCGCGATCCGGCGCTCCCCGACCCGGGCTTCGGCGGCCCGACGGTGGTGCTCGGCGAACGCGACTGGGGCCAGGCCGACGAGCCCTTCCCCCTCCCCGACGTCGACGAGGACGATCCGGCCGAGCTCTTCTACACGTCGGGTTCGACGGGGCGGGCCAAGGGCGCGCTGCTCTCGCACCGGGCGCTGTACCTGCACGCCGTGCACAACGCCCTCACGAACGGCATGGGCGGCCACGACGTCCTCCTCCACACGATCCCGCTGTTCCACGTCAACGGGTGGGGCACCGCCCACTTCCTCACCGGACTCGGCGGCACGCACGTGATGCTGCCCCGCTTCGACGCCGCCGAGGTCCTCCGCATGGTCGAGCGGGAAGGCGTGACCCGGCTGTTCCTCGTGCCCACGATGGCGCTGACGCTGCTCGACCACCCCGACGTGGGGCAGCGTGACCTGTCGTCGGTGCAGCAGGTCTCCCTCGGCGGGGCGCCGTCGACGCCGGCCCTGCTGGCTGCGGTCGAGGAAGCCTTCGGGTGCGAGGCCATCTGTGGCTACGGGATGACGGAGTCGAGCCCCACGCTGACCCGGAGCCTCGACAAGCCGGGCACGCCCAAGAGTCGGATCCGGCGGGCCACGACCGGCCTCCCGATCGTCGGCGTCGACCTGCGCGTGCTCGACGACCACGACGCTGAGGTGCCGTGGGACGCCACCACGATCGGCGAGGTGTGCGCCCGGTCGAACCACGTGATGATCGGCTACTGGGAGCGACCCGACGAGACAGCGGAGGCCCTGCGGGGCGGGTGGTTGCGCACCGGCGACCTCGCGGTGGTCGACGCCGAGGGGTACGTGACGATCGTCGACCGCCGGCGCGACCTCATCGTCTCCGGCGGGGAGAACATCGCATCCGTCGAGGTCGAGGCCGCGCTGGCGACGCACCCCGCGGTGCGCGAGGTGGCCGTCGTCGGCCTCGCCGACGAGCGCTGGGGCGAGGTGCCGGCCGCGTTCGTCTCGGTCCCCGACGGGATGCCGCCGCCCACCGAGGAGGAGCTGATCGAGTGGGTGCGGGCCCGTCTGGCCCGGTTCAAGGCACCCAAGGTGGTGCGAGTCCTCGACGAGCTGCCCAAGGGCGGGACCGGCAAGATCGACAAGCTCGCCCTCCGGGCCCGGCTGGTCGAGGGCTGACCGGCCGGTCGTCCCCGGGGATCACGCCTCGGGCAGCAGCACCGCCGGGTTGAGGATCCCGGCCGGATCGAGCGCCCGCTTGATCCGGCCGAACGCGGCCAGCTCCGCCTCGGAGCGGACGAGGTGCAGCCAGGGGCGCTTGGCTCGGCCGATGCCGTGCTCGGCGGAGATCGACCCGCCGTGGGCGACCACCAGCCGGAGCACCGCGTCGTCGACGGCGTCGTCGGCCGGGTCGACCCCGGTGACGTTCACGTGGACGTTGCCGTCGCCCACGTGACCGAACAGCCACACCTGCGCCGGCGGCGCCGCCGCCCCGACGACCTCGGTGCAGAACGCGTCGAGCGCCGGGCCGGGCAGCGTGACGTCGAGCTTGGTGGGCGGACCGACGCGGTTGACGGCCTCGGTGATGCCTTCGCGGTGGAGCCAGAGCTGGGCCCGCCGGGCCGGCTCCCCGGGGCCGGCGACGGCGACGTCGGCGACGTCGCTCATCGCGTCGGCGAGCGCCGCCGTCGGGTCGTCATGCCCGGCGGCCTCGACGAGCACGTACCAGGGGTGCTCGCCCTCGAGGGGGAGCGGCGCGCCGACGAGGCGCTGGCAGGCGGCCGACAGCAGCTCGACGGCGTCGAGGTCGGCGAGGGTGCGCCGGAGGTGGCCGGCGAGGGCGACGGCTTCGGCCACCGTGCCCACCCCGACGAGGGCGACGACGCGCTGCTCGTGGCGGGCGACGAGGGCCAGGCGGGCCGCGGTCACGACCCCGAGGGTGCCCTCGCTGCCGCACAGGAGCGACGGGAGGTGGTAGCCGGTGTTGTCCTTGCGCAGGCCGCCGAGGTGCGACACGACCGAGCCGTCGCCCAGCACGGCCTCGACGCCGAGCAGTTGGGCCCGCGTGTCGCCGTGGCGCAGCAC
>JACDCH010000649.1 GCA_013694495.1 Acidimicrobiia bacterium
GTCGAGCACCGCCGTGCCCGCCGCGGCCCGCAGCAGCTCGTCCTCGGCGAGGGCGTACAGCGGGGCGTCGTCGCCCGGCTCGCCGACCGCGTCGGTGAACCGCTGGAGGGCGCCGCGATCGCGGTCGAGGACCTCGCTCCGCTCGCTGTCGAGGTTCGGCGGGCCGAGGCGGGGCGCCGGCAGCGTCACGAGGACGCTGCCGTCGGGCTGCTCCTCGACCGTCGCGCCGGACAGGTCGACGATGGCGTCGACGGTGCCGACGGCGAGGAACGTCGTCTGCCGGCCGGAGACGAAGTCGGGCAGGTAGCGCGTGTCGTCCTCGATCTCGACCACGACCTGGAGGTCGGCGGTGGCGGCGTGCAGCTCCTCGAGGTCGGCCAACGCCGTGAGCACCGCCGGCTCGGCCCGCTCGGTGTGCTCGGTGCGGAACGGGTTGCCGACGGAGCCGAGGAAGTCGGCCATGCCACGGGCCAGAGGGAAGCCGGCGACGACGAGGAGCACGGCGACGCCGAGCGCGAAGCCGGTGCGGATCGGGGATCGACGGGGGCGTTCTCGGAGCACGGGGACCTCGCGGTTCGGGGGGTCCCGTCACAACGAGCCCGTGGGGCTCCTTCATCCCCTCTCGCAGCGATCCAGCCCAACGGGTGAGCGGCGCCCCGTCAGGCGGTGCAGGTCAGTGGCCCCGCGCCAGCCACTCGTCGAGGTGGGGGGCCTCGTCGCCGATCGTCGTGGAGTCGCCGTGGCCCGCGTGCACCACGGTGTCGGGGGGGAGGTCGAACAGCTTCGTGCGGATGCTCTCGATGATCGTCGGGAAGTCCGAGAAGCTCCGGCCGGTGGCGCCGGGGCCGCCCTTGAACAACGTGTCGGCGCTGAAGACGACGTAGCTCGCCGCGTCGTGGAGGCACACCCCGCCCGGCGTGTGACCCGGCGTGTGGAGCACCTGCAACCGGTGGCCGCCGGCCGTCAGCACGTCGCCGTCGGCCAGGGCGCCGTCAGGCTCGCGGTCGGCGTAGACGTGGCCCCACAGCTCCCGGTCGTCGGGATGCAGCAGGATCGGCGCGTCGGTGGCCTCGGCGAGGGCGGCACCGGCGTTGATGTGGTCGTTGTGGCCGTGGGTGGCGACGATGGCCACCACCTTGCGCCCGCCGACGGCGGCGACGATCGGGCGGTGGTCGTGGGCGGCGTCGACCACGAGCACCTCGTCGCCGTCGCCGACGAGCCACACGTTGTTGTCGACGTCGAAGTCCTCGCCGTCGATGGAGAACGTCCCAGAGGTCACCACGCGCTCGATCACCGCTCCTTCGTACCACCCGTGTGCAACCCCTTCTGCGTGCCCCGGATCTCCGTGCCCGCCGACCGCGACCCCCTGCGGTACCTGTGGACCGAGCACGCCCGCACCCTCACGCCGAGCGCCGGCGCGTTCACGAACGCGGTGTACGAGAAGTCGACCCTGCCGCTGCGCGAGTTCGAGGCCGCCCGGGTGCAGATCGCCCGCATCAACGACTGCGACCTGTGCCTCGGGTGGCGGTCGGCCCGCGACGTGAAGGCCCGCCAGGACGATCCCGATCCGCCCGGCGAGGACTTCTACGACAACGTCGGTGCGAACCCGGCGTGGGACGGGTTCAGCGCCCGGGAGCGCCTGGCCATGGAGTTCGCCGAGCGCTTCGCCGTCGACCACACGAACATCGACGACGACCTCTGGGCCCACCTCCACGCCGCTTTCACCGATAGCGAGCTCGTCGAGTTCGGACTCTGCATCGGCGCCTGGATCGCCTTCGGCCGCCTCAACCGCGTGTTCGACGTCGACGGCGGCTGCCGGGTCCCGACGCTCCCGTCAGAGGCCTAGCTCGTCGGCGAGCGCCTCGACGCGCAGTGCGAAGAAGGCGTCGTGATCGGTGATGACGTTGTTCGTGTGGCCGAAGAGCTCGAAGGACACGAGGCCGAACAACGAGGCGATGGCGCCCAGCGCGGCGAGGAGGACGGGGGCTCCGACATCGAAGCCGAGCGCCGCCGCCACCCGCTCGGCGTCGGCCTCGAGCACCGGCGATGTTACCGTCGAGGGGCGACGCCGGCCCCGACGATGGCGCACCGGCTCCACCAGGGCGGCGTACAACCGGGTCGCAGGCCCGATCGTGTCCTGCGGCGCCGAGTAGCCCGGGACGGGCGATCCGTACAGCAGCGCGTACTCGTGGGGGTGCGCCACCGCCCAGGCCCGCACCGACGCGCAGGCTGACCGCCAGTGGACGCGACCGTCGTCGTCGCCGCCGATCGCCGCCTCGACGGCGTCGGCGAGGTCGCCGTACGCCTCCACGATGAGCAGCGTCAGCAGCTCGTCGCGGCTGGCGACGTAGCGATAGACGGCCGACGACACCATGCCGAGCTCCCTGGCCACGGAGCGCAGGGAGAGCCCGGCGGCGCCGTCGCGAGCGAGTTGGCGCCGGGCCTCGGCCGTGATGTCGGCGATGTACGCCTGGCGCGCCCGTTCCCGTTGTCCGGCCATGGTCGTCAGTGTGCCACAGGCGAGAGCACTGCTCTTGAAATGTTCAGAGCAGTGCTCTACTATTGGAGCACCGCTCACATGACCCGGAGACGCCCCATGACCACCACCCGCTACCTCGCCCCCGCCCGCGGCGACCGGATCTTCAACGCGCTGGTCGGGTGGTTCACCCGCCGCGGCGTCAGCCTGGCCGGGTCCCGCGTCCTCGCCGTCCGCGGTCGCACCAGCGGCGAGTGGCGCACGACCGTGCTCAACGTGCTCACCCTCGACGGTGAGCGCTACCTCGTGGCGCCGCGCGGCCACACGCAGTGGGTCCGCAACCTTCGTGCCGCCGGCGCCGGCGAGCTCCGCCTCGGTCGCCGCACCGAGGCGTTCACGGCCGCCGAGCTCGCCGACGACGACAAGCGGCCCGTGCTGCGGGCCTACCTCGAGCGCTGGGCGTGGGAGGTCGGACGGTTCTTCGAGGGCATCGACCCGAAGCACGCCACCGACGACGAACTAGCCGCCGTCGCCCCCGACTTCCCCGCCTTCCGCCTCACCTGACGCTCCGAACACCCCGAATCAACGGAATCGGGGGCAGCAGTCGCGACATTGTGTCGATTGCTGCCCCCAGTTCGGCTGGTGGGAGGGGTCAGACGAGGGTGGCGAGCTCGCGTTGGAGGCGGTCGAGGCCGAGGGGGCCGAGGGCGAGGGCCCGGCCGTGCCACGCCTTGCGGTCGAAGGCCGGTCCGGCGGCGTGCATGGCCGCGGCCCGGCCGGCCAGCCAGCTGCGCTCGCCCAGCTTGTAGGCGGTCGCCTGCGCTGGCCAGGAGAGGTAGCGCAGGACCTCGCTCGTGGCGTCGGGCTCGCCCAGGGCGCCGGCGTGGCGCATGGCCCGGATGGCGAGCTCGTAGGTCCACGACGCGCCCTCCTCGAGCCCGGCGATGCCGGCCAGCACGGCCGGCACCTTCCGGCCGGTGTGGAGCCCGACGTCGACCGCGATGCGCGCCGCCCGCATGGCCTGCATGCATAGGAACCCGAGCCGGGTCTCGGGGGTCTTGAACCACCCGAGCTCGTCCATCAGCCGCTCGGCGTACAACGCCCAACCCTCGCCGTGAGCGGTGTTGAAACCGACCCGGTGGGCCCGGGTGAGGGGCAGGATCCGGGTGACCCCCAGCTGGAGGTGATGGCCCGGCACGGCCTCGTGGTAGGCGGTGGTGAACTCGGACCACAGGGCGAAGTGCGAGCGCCCCAGGGCCGGGAACCACACCTGCCCGTGCTGGGCGAGGTCCTCGCTCGGCGGCGTGTAGTACGGCGCCGACGCGCTCCCCTCGGGCGGTATCGACACCTCGCAGCGGTGCAACTCGGGCGCGATGTCGAACTCCTCGCCCGTCAGCGCCTCGATGGCCTCGTCGACCAGCTCCTGGAGCCGCCTGCGGAACGCGTCGACCCCTTCGACGCCGTGGGCGGGGTCGGTGTCGAGGCGATCGCGCACGGCGTCGAACCCGGCGCCCGGTTCGATCCGCTCGCACTCGATCGCCTTCTCGGCCTCGAGGCGGGCCCACTCCTCGCAGCCCCACTCGTAGGCCTCGGCCACGTCGAGGTCGGTGCCGAGGATGGCCAGGGCCCACACGCGGTAGCGGTCCTCCCCCACCCCGTCACCCGGGTCGGCGGCGGCAGCGTAGTCGCCCGCCAACCACCCGCCGAGCTCGCCGTAGGCCGTCGCGGCGGTGACGGCCGCGGCGTCGAGGCGCTCCCGGAGCGGGCCGTCGCCGTGGTCGGCCACGTA
>JACDCH010000006.1 GCA_013694495.1 Acidimicrobiia bacterium
TCACCGAGATCACCGCCGACTGACAACGCCGCCAACGATGACCACCACGACCACGCCTCAGCGCGCCCCCATCACAGCCTCACCGACCATGTCGCCGCCGTCCTCACCCAGCCTGTCGGCGAACAGGCGTGGATGGAGGCCGTACTCGCAAGCCCGTTCGGTGCAACCACTGTGGGTCTGCTCAAGGAGCAGGCGCTGGCCTTCGGGGGCCTGATGCTCACTGATCTGGGGCGAGCTGCAGTTGAGAAGCACCTCGACCCGAGACTTCTCGGTGTCGTCGAGCAGCTTGACCCCGTCGACGGCTCGATGTTGCCGTTCAGCGGGGACGGCATCGGCGTCGGCGCTCGGCTTGTGGCCGCTTCGGGCGTCGCGATTCGCATTCGTGACGAGGGCGGGCGGCTCGCGGGTACCGTCATTGTGTTCAAACCGGCGGCCGGTATGACGACGCTTGCGTCTCTCGCGATGAACAGCGACGCGGGCCATCTCGAGCGGATGCTGCGTGTTGCCAAGGCCGCCCGCCGTCCAGCGGCGATCTTGTTCGCCGATCTAGAGGGTTCCTCGCCGCTCGCCAGGCGCCTTCCCACCGCGAGCTATTTCGCGCTGTCCCGCCGCCTCGTTCGTGCAGCCGATCACCACGTCATCTCCTCGGGTGGGCTGGTTGGTCGCCACGTGGGCGATGGACTTGCCGCGTTCTTTCTCGCAGAGACTGCAGGTACTGAATCGGCTGCGGCCCGCGCGTGCATCGCTGCCGCCCGTGCCGTCCGGGATGCGGTGCCTGACATCGCTCGGCGTAGTGACCTAGGGCCAGACGACGTTGTTGTGCGAATGGGGTTGCACTGGGGCGCAACGCTCTACGTCGGCAACATCACCTCCGAAGGTCGATCCGAGGTCACCGCCATGGGCGACGAAGTGAACGAAGCCGCGCGTATCGAGGCTTGCGCCATGGGCGGCCGAGTCCTTGCTTCGAAGAATCTCATCGAGCGACTCAGCCCCGACGTGTCTGTCGAGCTCGACATCGACACCTCCCGGATCGCCTACACCACCCTCGCTGAACTCCCTCACGCGACCGAGAAGGCCCGGCGGGACGCCCCGGCGATCGCAGTTTGCGAGATCTGAACTTCGAACAGTCCGGACCTATTGCCGGCTATCCAGCGGGTCGCGCCACCGGAAGTGGGTCGGGTGGCCGCGTCGAGTTGGTTTACGGAGCGCCCCGGCCAGCGGGACGCTCCGTCTCCCATGACGTCAGCGGTGGTGGGTGGTGTCGCCGCGGCTGGAGCCGGCGACGAAGGTAGCCACGATGTAGGTGGCGTGCCGGTCCAGGGACTGGCGGGCTCGGTGGGATTGCTGCAGGTTCGGTTGACATCTCTTACGCCCGGCATGGCCGGGCGGGAAGGATGTTCCGATGCCCAAGAAGTTCCCTCCGGAGTTCAAGCGTGATGTGGTCCGGGTTGCCCGTCGGGGTGACCTGACCAAGGCCGAGGTGGCGGCAGACTTCGACATCTCGGTCGAGTCGGTGAGCCGCTGGTGTCGCCAGGCCGATGTCGATGACGGCGTGAAGGACGGCCTCACGACGGCGGAGCAGGCCGAGACGGTCCGGCTCCGACGCGAGAACCGCCGGCTCGAGATGGAGAACGAGATCCTCCGGCGGGCGGCGGCGTACTTCGCTCGGGACGCCCTCCCAAAATGACCTACCCGCTGGTCCAGGAGCTGGCCGCCGAGGGGATCCCGGTGTGGTTGACCTGCGGGGTGCTGGGGTTCTCGACCCAGGCGTTCTACAAGTGGCAGGCGCGGCCGTGCTCGGACCGGGACCTCGACGACGCCCATCTCACCAACGCGCTCGTCGACCTCCACGCTGATGACCCGGAGTTCGGCTACCGGTTCTTGGCCGACGAGCTGAACGCGACCGGTCATCGGGTCGGCGAGCGGCGGGTGTGGCGGCTGTGCCGGCAGCAGCGCCTGTGGTCCACCACGGTGCGCAAGGGCCGGCATGGCAAGCGTCCCGGCCCAGCCGTGCACGACGACCTCGTCCAGCGCCAGTTCCGCTCCGATCGGCCCGACGCGATCTGGCTGACCGACATCACCGAGCACCCCACCAGCGAAGGGAAGCTCTACTGCTGCGCGATCAAGGACGTGTTCTCGAACCGGATCGTGGGCTACTCGATCGGTGATCGGATGACCGCCCAGCTCGCCACCGGCGCGCTCCGGACCGCGATCGCCCGCCGGCAACCGGCCGGGACCTTGGTGGTCCACTCCGACCGCGGCGGTCAGTTCCGATCCAGGGTCTTCCGGGCCGTGCTCAGCTCCGCGGGGCTCACCGGGTCGATGGGTCGCGTTGCCGCCGCGGGCGACAACGCAGCAATGGAATCGTTCTTCGCGCTCCTGCAACGCAACGTCCTCGACAAACGCCGATGGCGGACCCGCAACGAGCTCGCTTACGCCATCTCGTTCTGGATCGAGCACACCTACAACCGACGCCGACGACAGCGTTCCCTCGGCAAGCTCACACCCGTCGAGTTCGAGCTCACCTTCAGCCCCGCCGAAGTTCACGTCGCGGCATGATCAGTCCCAACCACCGTCAACCGAACCTGCAGCAATCCCTGGTGATCCCTGCGGCCTTGGCGATCCGTCGGACCATGCGGGCCGCTGCGTCACGAGTCATCTTGTCGCCGTTGAGGCCGAGGAACAGCGGCCCCTCGACCCGTTCACCGATGGCCAGGTCGAGCGCTCGCGCCGTTCTCGGGGCGAGAGGGATGGTCACGGTCTTGCCGGCCTTGCGGTGCACGACCAACGTCCGGTGGCCTCGTTCGAGGCCAAGTTGTTCGATCTAGGCGTTCAACGCCTCTGAGATCCGCAGCCCGTTGAGCGCCAGCAGCGAACAGAGAGCGTGGTCGCGAGGTGAGGACAGTCCGGCGGCGACGAGGAACGCCCCGAGCTCGTTGCGGTCCAGCCCGACGGCGTGGGACTCGTAGTCGAGCCGTGGCCGGCGGATATGCACGGCAGGCGAGTGCTCGATGGCCCTTTCCTCGCTGGCGTAGGGGTAGAAGCTCGTGATCGTCGACAGCCGCCGCCCGATGGTGGCCGGCTTGCGGCCGAGGTCCTCGAGCTCACGGGCGTACAGCTCGATGTGGGTGCGGGTCAGGTCGAACAACCCCAGGCGATGCTCCTCGCACCACCGGTAGAACATCCGCAGATCGAGCGTGTACGCCTCCCGGGTCCGTCCGGAGTACCCGGCGAGGAATCCCACCAGCGTCTGAACCTCCGGGGACGTGTCCTGCGGGTCGTAGAGCACGACCGATGTCGATGCAGCCATGGAGAAGCTCCTTCATGAAGTGGAGCCGGACGAGCCAGGGCAGGACCGCCCAGCTCGTTGATGTGGCGCTCATATCGACGCACGAACCGGCCGAACTCGCCAGCCGCCACCCGCTGCTATCCGGCGATCGCGCGGACGCTCGGGTGCCTCCTAAGGGCGGCGCGCTCCACGCTTCCACCGCGACGAAAGTGCCGTAGGGGGCGTAGGCGCGTAGGTGTCCCAGAACGCTCCGGCCAATGGGCGCTCGGCTGCCGACCAAGGCGAAGGTGTCAGCTCCGGGCGGTCTCCACGACGAGGCCAGGTGTGTTCTCGAAGACGCCGTCGTTGGAGACGAGAGGGGTCCCGAGTCGGATGGCCGTGGCGGCGATCCATCGGTCGGCATCGTGCTCACGTTGGCTGAGTGCGTGGCCGGCTCGTTGGCAGGCGACGCGGAGTTCGGCGTAGGTGCGGATGAGGTCTGGGCCGGGGTAGACGATCTCGATTCGGCCGAAGGCGGCTTCCATGCGGCGGAGCCGCGTGTCGCCCCATCCTCGGAGGAGCGCGCCGTAGCGAACCTCAGCCACGGTCTGGAACGACACGAACTCGGGTCGTCCGACGAGGAGCGGCTCGTACTGGAGAGCGAGCGACGAGTCGGGGATGAGGCGGGCGCTGTAGACGTCGGTGTCGACGACGACCGGACCCCGCCCGTGCTCGGTGGCCACCGTCAGCTCAGGGCGGCATCGAGGAAGGCGTCGGCCTCCTCAGGCGTGAGATCGTCGATGACCTGCTCGCCGTAGGGCGGGTGGACCGTGGCGCGCTGAAGCAACTCTTCGACGGGAAGCTCGAGGTTCTCGTCGTGCTCGGG
>JACDCH010000015.1 GCA_013694495.1 Acidimicrobiia bacterium
GCCGAGCACCTCCTGCACGCGCCGCACGTCGTCGGCACGCGCCTGGCCCGGTTCGGGTGGTGGGAGCGGCGGGTCCTGCCCCGCTTCGCCGCCCTGGCCCGCACCCGGGTGGCGCCCGTCACCGGCCACTTCGTGGCGTTCTTGGCCCGCGCCCGGCTCCGGACGGGCTGAAGGCTGAACGACCTGCCTACACGTCCTTGGCCAAGTCGACAGCGAGGCGACGGAAGAGGACCAGGCTGGCGAGGAACAGCGCGGCGCAGGCGCCCAGGGTGACGACGTGGGCGACCGGGCTGGCGATCCGGCCGTCGTAGAGCACGTCCCGGTACTGTTCGACGACCCGCCGCATCGGGTCGACCGCAGTGACGGCCTGGAGCTGCGGGCCGACCATCCGGCGGTCGTACACGATCGGCACGAGGAAGAACCACACCGTCAGCAAGTTGTGGAGGACGTAGCGCAGGTCGCGGCTGAACACGTCGAGCAGGGCCAGCAGCACGGCGATGGTGGCCACCACGAGCAGCGTCGACGCCACCGGCACGGCGAGCATCGGCAGGAGGACGGGCCGCAGGTGCTCGTCGCCCACGACCGCGAGGTACACGACGAAGGCGACCAGCAGGGCGAGGAACGGGATCGCCATCACGACGACCCGGGCCAGCGGGAGGTAGTGGTACGGCATCGGCGCCCGCCGCACCAGCTCGGGCTCGAAGGAGATGCTCTGGAGGGCGTCGTGGCTGGCCTGGACCAGGAACGTCCAGGGCAGCAGCCCGGCGAAGAGGTACACGCCGTAGCGGTCGACGGGGGCGGTGAAGACGGACGTGAACACGAACAGGTAGAGGGCGAGGAGGAGGAGCGGCGCGGCGAGGGGCCAGACAACGCCGAACACCGAGCGCTTCGAGCGCAGCCGCAGCTGGCGCTCGACGAGCGTGCCGAGGAGCTCGAGGCGCATCACACCCCCCGGCGCCGGCGCGCCGCAGCGGCCCGTCGTGAGGGGTCGAACACCCGCCGCTCGGCGGCGCCGTCGTCGGTGACGGCCTGGCGCGAGCGGTAGTAGGCGACGGCCTCGTCGGGCCGGCCGACGTGCGCCAGCGACCCCCGCTCGAGCACAGCGACGTCGTCGCAGCGCGCCCGCACGAGGTCGAGGTCGTGCGACACCAGGACGAGGGCGGTCCCGCCCCGGCGCAGCTCGTCGACCCGGCCCAGGGCCCGGGCCCGGAAGCTGTCGTCGCCCACGGCGAGGACCTCGTCGACGAGCAGGACCTCGGGGTCGGTGTGGACGACGAGGGCGAAGCCGAGGCGCAGGCCCATGCCGGCCGAGTAGGCCGACAGGGGCGCGTCGAGGGCGTCGGCCGGCAGGCCGCTGAAGTCGACGACCTCGTCGTAGCGGGCGCGGATCTCGGCGCGCGTCAGCCCCAGCAGCACGCCGCCCACGAGTACGTTCTCGTGACCCGTCAGGTCGCGGTGGAAGCCGGCGGACAGGTCGACCAACGACGCCGTCCGGCCCCGGACGTCGACCTGCCCCCGGGTGGGGCGCAGCACGCCGGCGAGGACCTGGAGGAGCGTCGTCTTGCCCGAGCCGTTGGCCCCGACCACCCCCAGGCTGCGCCCTCGCCCGACCGACAGCGTCACGTCGCGGAGGGCCCAGTGCGGCTCCCCCCGCCGGCGCCAGCCGTAGCGGCCCCGGCGCCGGAACCCCTCCCACAGCTGGTCGACCACGACCGCAGGGTCGTTCACCGGAGGGCGCCCGTCACAGGTCGATGGAGGCGGCGGTGACCACGCCTTCGGCGCCCCGGTCGTCGTGCCAACGCAGGACGACGGGGTGCTCCACCGGCCGGCGTCGCGCCACGGTCCCGCGGATCACCCCCAGGCCGTAGGCGACGTGGAGCACGACGACGAGCAGGCCGGCGAGCGCGGCGTCGAACGGGCGGCGCAAGGTGAGGGCGATCCGCGCCGCCGCGGCGACCACGGCGGCCCCGTAGGCGGCGAGCGGCACCATGGCCACCGGACCGACGGCGAGCACCGCCAACGGCAGCGTGACGACGTGGGCGAGCAGCGCCGCCGGGGCCAGGTAGGAGGGCCGCACGGTGGCTGGCTCCCGTACGCCGAGCTGGCCCCGCCCGAAGCCGTACTTGTGCATCTGCTGGGCGAAGCCCCGCAGGGTCGGCCGGCGCTCGTGATAGGCGACCAGCGACGGGTCGTAGAACATCTTCACGCCCCGTCGGCTCATCTCCCCGAGCAGGGCGTTCTCCTCGGCGCACACGAGCTCGTGGGAGAACGGCACCATCACCTCGCGGCGCACGGCCAGGTTGCACAGCACGAAGAACCGCTCGTCGGCGTAGCGGGCCGGGTGGGCGCCGTAGCGACGGCGGACCGGGCCGGACCCAACGATCGACGCCAGCACCGCGCCCTGTACGAACTGGAACCGGGTGCTGTCGAGGGCGCTGTCGTTGGGTCCGCCGAACACCCCGGCCTCGGGGTGGGTCGCGGCGAGGCGGTCGAGGCGGCCGAGGAGGTCCTCGTCCACGGTCACGTCGTCGTCGAGGAAGAGCAGCAGGTCGCCCCGAGCCTCGACGACGAGGAGGTTGCGGCCGGCGCCGGGCAGGGCCCGCTCGACGAAGCACACCCGGGCCGCGGGGAACCGGCGGTGGACCGTGGCGGCGACGTGCTCGTCGCCGTCGGAGCACACCAGGAGCTCGAACGAGGGCGGATCGACCTGCCGCTGCAAGCTGGCCAGGCAGGCGTCGAGCTGGGCGAGCCGGCGGCCGGTGATGATGCAGATGCTGATGCCCGGGTTCCGCTCACCGCCTCCGGACACGGGCAGCGATGCTACCGCCGGTCTGGACCCCGCCGTACGCTTTGCCCGGTGGGCGGACAGCGAAGCGACGAGTGGTGACCCGTCTCGCCCTCGTCCGCCAGGGCTGGTCGATGGCCCGCGGCCTGCGCCGCCTCGTGCGCCACCCGGTGGCCGTGGCGACGGCCGAGCGCACCGTCGCCGAGGAGGTCCGCACCCGCGGCGAACGGTTCCTCGGGATGCTCGACACCCTCGTGTGGCCATACGCCGCCGGTCCCCTGCACCGGCTCCTCACCCACGCCGGCGTCGACGCCGGCGCCGCCCGCGAGCTGGTCGCCCAGCACGGGCTCGACGGCGCACTGGAGGTGCTGCGCGACGCCGGCGTGTACGTGAGCTACGAGGAGTACCAGGGCCGGGAGGAGGCCCGGCGCGGCAGCGCCACGTTCTCGTTCGTCCCCGCCGACTTCTTCAACCCGGTCGTCACAGCCGACTACATGGCGAGCACCGGTGGCACCCGCGGCCGGGGGACGCCGATGGAGCTGTCGTTCGCGTGGCAGCAGCGCCAGGGCGCCCAGCGGGCCATCCAGTACTCGATGGCGGAGGTCGCCGGCGCCCCGACGGCGGTGTGGCTGCCGGTGTTCCCCTCGGCGGCCGGCTTCGGCGCGGTGATGAAGATCAGCGCCGGCGGTAACCGCCCGGAGCGGTGGTTCTCGCAGATTCCCGGCCGCCTGGAGGGCGTCGCTGGCCACAAGCAGGCGGCCAACCGCCTCCTCCCGGCCCTGAGCCTGCTCACCCGCACCGGGTTGCCGTCGCCGGAGCACGTCCCCAGCGACGAGCCGGAGCGGGTGGTGCGGTGGATGCGCGAGGCCCTCGACCGGGCGGGGCGGGCGACGCTCACGGGCTACGCGAGCTCGATCACCTCAGCGGCGCGCTGGGCCGTTGCCCACGGCGTCGACCTCACCGGCGTCGTCGTCTACCCGGCCAGCGAGCCGGTGACGGCCGGGAAGCTCGAGGCCATGCGCGCCGCCGGCCTCGACCCGCGCCCCATGTACGCGCTGGTGCCGGAGGGCACCATCGGCCTCGCCTGCCCCGCGTGCGGCGACGAGGAGTACCACCTGTGGGAGCAGGAGCTGGCCGTGACCACCCGTCGCCGCCCGCGCGGCGACGGCACCGACGTCGACGCCTACTGCCTCACGAGCCTCGACCGGCTCGCCCCGCGGGTGCTGCTGAACGTCGAGAACGACGACTACGGGGAGCTCCGCCGCGACGTGGCCTGCGACTGCGCCCTCGGGCGTCTGGGCCTGGGCACCCGCCTCGCCCACATCCGTGGCATCAGCAAGGTCGTGGCCGCCGGCGTCACCCTCGAGGGGGCGACGTTCGACGAGATCGCCGAGACGGCCCTCCCGGCCCTCGTCGGGGGCGGACCCGGCGACTACCAGTTCGTGGAGGAGGACGGCGCCACCGGCACGACGCTGACCCTGCGGATCCACCCGCAGGTCGGCCCCGTCGACGAGGGGGCCGCCCTCCGAGCCGTGCAGGATGCCCTGGCCACCACCGACAACGGCCTGCTGGCCGCCTCGGTGTGGGTGGCCGACGGTGGCCTGCGCGTCGAACGCCGGGCGCCGACGCTCACCAAGGCGGGCAAGCTCCTGTCCTACGAGCGGATCGGGCGGCTCACGTCGAATTGACGTCGGCCGGGGCCGCGGGGGCGTCGGCGAGGGCGAAGAGCCGGGCTCCGTTGTCCCAAAGGATCTTGCGCTTGCTCTCCGCGGAGATGCCGGGCAGGTCGAGGAACGTGTCGCTCGCCCCCGGGAACGTGGAGTCGTGGTGGGGGAAGTCCGACGACCACAGCAGGTTGTCGTCGCCCAGGTGGTCGATCGCCAGGCGAGCGACCGACTCGTCGGCGTCGGCCACCGCGAAGCACTGGCGGGCGAAGTACCCGCTCGGGGCGAGGGTGAGCTCGTAGTCCTGGTCCGGGCCGTACGTCGACCACTTCTCGTCCATGCGCCACAGCAGCCAGGGCAGCCAGGCCACGTTGGCCTCCTGCAGCACCACCCGGAGGCCGGGGTGGGCGTCGAGCACGCCGCCCAGGATCAGCTCGGCCAACGCGGTCTGGGAGTAGAACGGCAGCCGCACGGCCATCCGCACCACCTCCGTGCGGGGGTGCCCCTGGTAGCGGTGGCCGACGTCGTCGGCCACCTGGCACAAGCCCGAGAGGTGCAGGCCGAGCGGCACTCCGAGCCCCTCGATCTCGGCCCACAGCGGCTCGAAGGCGTCGTCGGTGAGGACGGTCTGGTCGACGCCGGCCGTCGTCATGGCCACGCCCACGGCGCCGAGCTCCTCGACGCAGCGCCTGGCCTCCTCAGCCGCCTGCTCCGGCGCCTGTCGGGGCAGCCACCCCCAGAACTTGAAGCGTCCGGGATCGTGGCCGGCGAACTCGGCCGCGTAGTCGTTGTACGCCCGGCAGAGGGCCGCGGCGTGTTCGGGCGCGACGCCGTCGATCGCCAGGAGCTTGAGGTTCAGCGTCGGCGTGAGGAGGGCGACGTCGATGCCGTCCATGTCCATCCCCTCGAGCCAGGCGGCCGGGGTGGCCTCGACCCGCAACCGGGCGAGCTCGGGCGCTTCCTTCCAGCGGCGGTGGCCTTGGCGGTACACGAGCCGACCAGGGCCGTGCGCCTCGCCGACCTCAGGCACGGGGAAGCCCCGGCCGTCGAGGTCGATGCCGAGGTGTCCGGTGTCGAGGTAGCCCCCCGGCGGCGCGGTGATCCGCGTCCGGGAGCGCCACGGCTCGGGCAACCGCTCAGCCCAACCGTCGTACGGTTCGAGCAGGTGCAGCTCGGCATCGATGATCCGGACGCCGCGCCTCGCCATGGCCGGAGGCTAGACGCGCTCGACGGGTGCGCATGACGCCCGGAACCAACGCGTACTGTGCGTTTCGCTCGGAGCGCGGCTGACGCTCCCGACCCCCCAAGGACACGTACAGCATGAGCGATTCCCGGCGGGACTTCCTGCGGCGTTCGTTGGCGCTCGCCGCCACGTTCGGCACGCCCGCGTTGTTCACCTCGTGCGGCGACGACGACCCCGTCGCCGGCGGCGGCGAGGGCACCGGCGGCACCGTCCCCGGCGGCGATGCCACGGCCACCACCGCGCCCGCCGCGCCCCAGCGGCTCACCGTCATGATGCCGTTCCCGCTGTCGATCAACTTCATCGCCGACGTGGCCGGCAAGTCCGGCGGGTTCATGGAGGCGGAGGGCGTCGACCTCGACCTCCAGTTCGCGCCGGGCGCGCCCCAGGCCCTCCAGCAGCTCGCCGCCGGCAACGTGACCGTGATCCGCAACGGCCCCGTGGAGATGCTCCTGGCCGACGTCAACGAAGGTGCGCCGTTCGTGTCCATCGGGATGGTCAACCAGCGCACCAACTACACCCTGACCTCCGCCCCCGAGGAAGCCTTCGCCCTGGCCGACCTTGGCGGCCTCACCGTCGGGTTGCCCACCCTGGGCGGCAACGCCGAGTTCGTGCTGGACCTGCTGCTGCGGGCCGAGGGCGTCGACCCCACCACGGTGCAGCGCCAGGCCGTCGGCAACGAGGCCTCGGGCTATGCGGTCCTGCAGGAGGGCCTGGTGAACGCGCTGCTCGTCAGCCGCTCCACCGTGGCCGGGATCCGGGCACTGGGCGAGGAGCCCCACGTCGACATGCTGAGCGACGTCAACCCCCTGCTCGGCACCAACCTCGTGACCACCCGCCAGTTCCTCGACGAGCAGCACGATCTCATCGTCTCCTACCTGGCCGCGCTCCACGCCACGATGCTCGCCATCAACGACGAGGCGCAGCGCACCGACCTCATCACCGTGGTGCGGGACGACGACTGGGACCTGCCCCAGCTCGACGACCCCGAGCGGGCCTCCTCGATCATCGCCGCCACCGCCGGCCAGTGGTTCGAGGAGGGCGAGGAGAACCTCCTGCGCAACATCCCCGAGCGCTGGGACCGGGGCGTCGCCCAGCTCGTGGAACTGGGCGTCGTGCCCGAGGGCACCGCGGCCGCGGACTACTACACCAACGACCTGCTCGACGAGGCGCTCGCCTGACCATCGAGCTGACGGCCGTCGAGAAACGTTTCGGGGCCGGTCCGGGCGCCGTCGCCGCCCTCGGTCCCCTCGACCTCGAGCTGGGCGACGAGGAGATCGTCGCCCTCGTGGGCCCCTCGGGGTGCGGCAAGACCACCCTGCTTCGCGTCCTCGGCGGCCTCACCGCGCCGAGCGGCGGCGCCGTTGTGGCCGACGGTCGAGCGGTGTGGTCGGAGGGCCGAGCGGATCGGCAGGCGCTGACGCAGCTGGCGATGGTGTTCCAGGAGGCCAACCTGCTGCCCTGGTTCAGCGTCGTCGACAACATCGCCCTGCCGCTGCGCCTGCGGGGCGTCCCGCGCGCCGAACGGCGGGCCGAGGCCGCCCGGTTGTGCGAGCTGGTCGGCATCGCCGGCTTCGAGGACCACCGTCCTCACGCGCTGTCGGTCGGCATGCGCCATCGGGCGGCGCTGGCCCGGGCGCTGGTGGAGTCGCCCCGTGTGCTCTTGCTGGACGAGCCGTTCGCTGCCCTCGACGCCATCACCAGGGAGACGATGAACCTCGAGCTCGAGCGCATCTGGTTGGCCCGGCCCTGCACGGCCGTGCTCGTGACCCACGCCATCAGCGAGGCCGTGTTCCTGGCCGATCGGGTGGTGTCGCTCTCGGCCCGCCCGGCCCGGGTGCTGGCGATAACCGATGTACCGTTCCTCCGGCCCCGGCCCTTGGACCTCCAGCACGAGCAGGACTTCCAGGGCCTGGTTCGCGGCGTCCGCTCGTACCTCACAGCCGCGCAGGGAGGCTGATCCGTGACATCGACGCGCCTCTCGCTGGCCACGGTGCTCTGGATCGTCGGGATCGCCGTGGTCTTCGTCGGGGCGTGGAAGGTCTACGTCGAGGTCTCGGACATCTCCCGGTTCGTGCTGCCGGCACCCGACGACGTCGGCCTGGCCCTCGTCGACATCCTCGGCGAGGCCCGGACCTGGCACCACCTCCGGGTCACCCTGACCGAGATCGTCCTCGGCTTCGCCGCCGCCGTCACCGTGGGCGTCATCGTCGGCACCGTCCTCGGTGAGCTCCCGGCCGTGGAGCGGGTTGTGAACCCCTACCTCATCGTCCTCCAGGTGCTGCCCAAGGTGGCGATCATCCCGCTCCTGCTGCTGTGGATGGGGTTCGGGCCGTCGGCCAAGATCCTGATCGCCGCCGTGTTCGCCTTCTTCCCGATGACGGCCGGGACGCGGGCCGGCATCCGTTCCGTCGAGCCCGGCAACCTCGACCTCGCCGCCACGTTGCAGATGTCGCGGTGGAAACGGCTGTGGTTGATCGAGCTGCGCGCTGCGCTCCCTTCCATCCTTACGGGCATGGAGGTCGCCATCGTCCTGGCCACCGTGGGGGCCGTCGTGTCGGAATACCTGGCCGGTGGCGAAGGGCTCGGCTGGCTCGCGGTGGTGAACCTCAACCAGCTCCAGGTCGACAACCTCTTCGCTGTGATCGTTCTGCTGTGCGCGCTCGGGATCGTCCTCTACGTGGCCGTCGCTGCGCTCCGCCGCTGGCTCGTGCCCTGGCACCCGTCGGCGACGCAGCGCCCTCCGGGCGTCTGAGCGGGCCTTATGTTGTCGGCCACCCGGACCAGGAGGGCGATCCTTTGAGCTTCACGGCACTCGTCGAGCAGGTGGGGCCGGGCACGCCGGCGGGGACGATCCTGCGGCGCTACTGGCAGCCCGTCGCCGTAGCGGCCCAGCTCCCGGTCGGCGGGACGCAGCCGCTGCGGATCCTCGGCGAGGCGTTCACGTTGTACCGCGACGAGCGGGGCGCCGCCCACGTTGTCGGGGCTCGCTGCGCCCACCGTGGCACCTTCCTCCACACCGGCTGGGTGGAGGACGACTGCATCCGCTGCTTCTACCACGGGTGGAAGTTCGAGCCCTCTGGGCAGTGCGTCGAGCAGCCGGCCGAACCGGCGGGCTTCGCCCGGGCCGTCCGCATCCCGAGCCACCCGGTCGAGGAGTACGCCGGCCTGGTGTTCGCCTTCTTCGGGGAGGGCGCCCCCCCGCCCCTGCCTCGATTCCCGGAGCTCGAAGCGCCCGGGATCAAGGTCGTGGCCGGGATCCGCCCGCCGGGCCCGTGGCCGGTCAACTACTTCCAGGTGCTCGAGAACAGCGTCGACCCGGTGCACCTCTGCTTCGTCCATCGGGCCACCCAGCCCTTCACCAGGGTCATCCCCGAGGTCCGGGCCGAGCGCAGCGGCGACGGCGTTGCCATGACCGCGGTCCGCGACGGGGTGGAACGCCATACGAAGTACTGGTTCCCACACCTCATCCAGCTCCCGCTCTGGCCCATCCCGGGAGAGCGCATCGAGTGCCCCTTCTTCAACTGGAAGGTGCCGGTGGACGACGGCCACACCCTGTTCATCGCCGCGACGGCCGTCCCCGAGCATCTCGCCGATCGGGTGGACGACGAGGAGATCGGAGGTCGGACGATGGAGGCGGCGGCCGGGCCCGGGCTGCTGGCCGGTGACCGCCGGCCGGCGAGCGTGACCGAGGAGGACTACGTCGCCATCGTCGGGCAGGGGACGTTCGCCGACCGGGTCGGTGAGCGTCTCGGCCGCTCGGACGTCGGCGTCATCGAGCTCCGCCGCCTGTGGCAAGAGCACCTCGACGCCCTCGCCGGCGTCGCCCCCTGAATCGGTGACCGGGCCGACGAGCACAACGCCCGACCCGTGCGGGTGCTCGGCACCGGCGAGGTGGCCTTCGACCTGCCCGCCATCGACAAGGCCGAGCTCGCCCGCCCGGTCGACTGGTACCCGTGGTTCGCCGCGTTCGAGAGGTGGAAGTTGGCGTTCCTTTACCAGGCCCGCCGGGCCGACGGGTCGGAGCCCACGTACAACTCGCTGGCCGCCAGCACCTGACCATGCCCGGCTGGGACGGGCTGGGTGCGTAGGGTCGTCTGACGCCAGAGCGGCGACCGGTTCTCCCGGTCCCCCAACCAGGGAGGCGACCATGAACAAGGCAGAGCTCATCGATTCGATCGCGCAGCGGTCAGGACAGAGCAAGGATGCCGTCAACGCGGTCCTCGATGCGTTCGAGGACGTCGTCGTCGACAGCGTGAAGTCGGGCGACAAGATCACGTTGCCGGGCTTCCTCATCTTCGAGAAGGGGCACCGCGCCGCCCGCACAGGGAAGAACCCGCAGACCGGCGAGGCCCTCGAGATCAAGGCGTCCGATGTCGCCAAGGTCAAGATCGGCTCGAAGTTCAAGTCAGCCGTCGCCGGCTGACCCACGCACGACGGATCGTGCTCCCCGGCAGCTGAGCCGCCTCCGTGCGGCTGGGTTGTCGGGGCACGTTCTGCCGTCACGGCGCTGTGCCCACCCTCGGAGGATCAGCCGGGCGGCGGCGGGTGCTCGGCGTCGTAGGCCGCCAGGAGGCGCTTCGGCGCCTTGAGGCGCCAGCTCTCGACGAGTAGCTCCTCGAGCTCGCCGGCATCGACGGCGGGCAGCCGCACGAGCACCATCGGGTAGCCGTCGTAGTGCGCGACGGTGAAGAACTTGTCCGGCTCCGACTCGATGAGCGCGAACTTCTCGCCCTCGTCCGACACGTGGACGACGAGCACCCCCTCCTCCCGGATCCGGGTGAGGAACGTCTTCTTCACGTGCCAGGCCGGGAAGCCCCAGGACACCTTCTCCGAGGTCTCGGGAAGCGCCTCGACGATGCGCCGGACGTCCTCGACGCTGCTCATGGGGCGCCGCCCCCGTCGTGGCCGTCGAAGAGCGGCAGCAGGCCGCGCTTCTGCACCTTGTCGGTGCCGGTGCGGGGCAGCTCGTCGACCACGACGATGCGCCGCGGCACCTTGTAGTCGGAGAGCTTCTCCTTCCCGAAGGCGACGAGGTCCTCGGGGGTGGCGGTGGCGTCGGGCAGGAGGCGGACGGCCGCCACCACGACCTCGCCCTTGCGGGCGTCGGGGAGCCCGAGCACGGCTGCCTCGGCCACGGCGGGGTGCTCCTCGAGGGCCCGCTCGACCTCCACCGCGAACACCGAGTAGCCGCCCACCTTGATGACATCCTTCTTGCGGCCCGCCAGCTGCACGTAGCCGAGCGGCCGGGCCCGGGCCAGGTCGCCGGTGCGCAGCCACCCGTCGGCGGTGAGCGCCTCGCTGGTGGCCTCGTCGCGTCCGTGGTAGCCCCGCATGACCCCCGGTCCCTTCACCGCGAGCTCGCCGACCTCGCCCTTCGGGACCTCGGCACCGGCGTCGTCGAGGACCTTGAACGAGTTGCCGAACATCGGCTTGAGGCCGCCGCCCACCACGGGCAGCTTGACCGGGGTGTGGACGCGGATGGCGGCGCCGCCGCCCAGCTCGACCATGCCGTAGCCGTCGATGAAGGTCGACTTCCCGACGGTGCGGCCGGTGAACGGCACCCGGGCGGCGGCGCCGAGGCGCTGGAACGTGTGGGCCAGCTCGTCGGGCAGCGCATCGGCGCCGGAGGACCAGATCCGCACCGAGGAGAGGTCGCGCTGCTCGGCCCCGGCCTCGAGCATCATTCGGTACATCATCGGGACGCCGACGAACATCATCGGCTTCTCCCGCTCGATCGCGTCGAGGGCGTCGGTGGGACGGAACTTCGGGAGCAGGTGCACCGGCAGCCCCATCGACAGCAGCTGCACGACGGTCGTGAACCCGGCGATGTGGGCGACCGGCATCCCCGTCACGCAGCCCCGCCGCAGCAGGCGCTCGGGCGCGAAGGCGCCGGCTCCGGCGCGGCCCACGAGGGCCCGGTGCGAGAGCTCGGCGCCCTTGGGCCGCCCGGTCGTGCCCGACGTGTAGAAGAGGACGGCCACCGCCGCCGGGTCGACCTCGGCGGCCGGGGCCGGCGCGGCACCGGCCACGAGCTCGTCGAAGTCGTCGACGCGCGTCGTCGACCCCGAGTCGGCCTCGACGAAGTCGATCTCGTCGGCGGCCATCTTGGGGTTGATGGGCACCGCCACCCCGCCAGCGCGCCCGACCGCGAGGCAGGCGAGGAACAGGCGGTAGCCGTTCGGCGTGGCCACGATCACCCGCTGCCCCGGCTCGATCCGGTCCCGGAGCGTGCCGGTGGCCCGGGCCACGAGGTCGGCCGCCTCGGCGTAGGTGACCGAGAAGCCGCCGGGCTCGGTGGCGAGGCGGCAGCTCCCTCGGACGGCGACGAAGCGCTCGAGCAGGTTGCCGGTGGTGAGGTCGTCGGACCGGGCGAGCGTTCGACGGTCGCGGGCGGACACGGTCGGGATCGTAGGCACCGGCGCGTGCCATGCTCCGCCGATGAGCACCCGGGGGGACGAGGGGCCGAGGAACACCACCCAGATCCGCTCGAGCCGCGACCCCGCCCTCGTCCGGGCCGGGCTCGAGGCGTGGCTGGCGGACCAGCTGCCGGCTGGAGCCGCGCCCGCGGTCACCGGCCTCGAGGGTACCTCGGCCAACGGCATGTCGAGCGAGACCCTCCTGCTCGACGCCACGTGGACGGAGGGCGGCAACCCGCGCGCCGAGCGGCTGGTGGCTCGGCTGGCGCCGGACGGCGCCGACGTGCCGGTGTTCCCCGCCTACGACCTCGAGCGGCAGTTCGAGGTCATCCGGTTGGTCGGCGAGCGCAGCGACGTACCGGTGCCCCGCACGTGGTGGTGCGAGCCCGACGCCGGCCCCATCGGCACGGCGTTCTTCGTCATGTCGAGGCTCGACGGCCGCGTGCCGCCCGACGTCATGCCCTACAACTTCGGCGACAGCTGGTTGTACGACGCCGACCCCGCCGACCAGCAACGCCTGCAGGACGCCACCGTCGACGTGCTGGCCCGCCTCCACGCCATCGACGTCGACGCCGGCGCCGACGACGCGTTCTCGTTCCTTGCCTTCGCCGAGCCCGGCGCCACGGCGCTGCGCCGTCGCCTCCGCCACACGGCCGACTGGTTCGACTGGATCTCGCGCGACATGCCCCGCTCGCTGCTCGTCACCCGGGCGTTCGCCTGGCTGGACGAGCACTTCCCGGCCGATGAGGGCCCGGCCGTCGTCAGCTGGGGCGACTCGCGCATCGGCAACGTCATGTACGACGGCTTCGAGCCGGCCGCCGTCCTCGACTGGGAGATGGCGGGCCTCGGCCCGCGGGAGCTCGACCTCTCCTGGCTCGCGTACGCCCACCGCGTGTTCGAGGACATCGCCGCCACCTACGGCATGGGGGGCATGCCGGAGTTCCTGCGCATCGAGGACGTGGCCGGCGCCTACGAGCGGATCACGGGCGACACGCCCCGCCACCTCGAGTGGTACGGCGCCTACGCCGCCGTCCAGTACGCCATCGTGTTCCTGCGCACCGGGTTCCGCTCCGTCCACTTCGGCGAGCGCGAGATGCCCGCCGAGGTCGACGAGCTGATCATGAACCGTGCCTCGCTCGAGCGGATGCTCGCCGGGGCCGACTGGTGAGCGACGACCGCACCGGGGCGCTGCGCCACGAGCTCGTGGCCTTCAACACCGCAACGGCGTCGACCAACAAGATCCACGACGATGAGGTGGCCCGCCGCTACGGATTCGCCGGCGGGCTCGTCCCCGGCGTCGATGTGTACGCGTACCTGACCCACCTCCCGGTCGCCCGCTGGGGCCCGACCTGGCTTGAGCAGGGAACGATCTCGGCCCGGTTCCGCCAGCCCGTGTACGACGGCGACGCCGTG
>JACDCH010000036.1 GCA_013694495.1 Acidimicrobiia bacterium
GGCCAGGGGGGTGGTCGAAAGGGCCACCACCGCGACCAGCACCATGGCGCCGGCGGGCAGGCGTCGGGGCCGCCGCAGCAGCCCGTTGACCAGGGCGATGCCGGCGACGACGAGCGCGCCGCCCACCACGATGCGGATCGTGAACCGCTCGTCGAGCACGAGCGCCCCGACGGCGATGGCCACGACCGGGATGACGTAGGTGACCACCGACGCCTTCGTGGCCCCCAGGTCGGCGATGACCCGGTAGAAGATCAGGTAGGCGAGGCCCGTACCCACGACGCCGAGCACCGCGATGGCGAGCAGCCGGGTGGGGGTCGGGTGGAAGCCGTCCACGAGGGTGGTGCCGAGAGCGAAGGGCGCGAGCAGGGCCGACGCCACGGTGAGCTGGCCGCCGGCCGCGGCGGCCGGGGGGAGGTGCGTGAGGTGCTTGCCCATCCAGGTGGCCGCCAGCCCGTAGAACGCACCGGCGAGCACGGATGCGAGCACGCCGGCGGTGGACGAGCTGGTGAGGTCGGAGGCGCCGAGGCCGGCGGCCACCCCGACGCCGACGAAGCCGACGGCGAGGCCGACGAGCTGCGGCAGGCGCAGCCGCTCTCGCACGAGCACCGCGGCGCAGACGGCCGCGAACAACGGCGTCGATGCGTTGGCGACGGCCGTCAGTGCCGTGGCGGTGCGCTGCTCGCCCCACGCCAGAAGCGTGAACGGCACGGCGCTGGAACAGGCGCCCACCACCACGAAGTTGCGCCAGGTCGCCCGGTCGCGAGGAAGGCCGACCCCGGTGTGGCGCAGCCAGCCGCGGAGCACGATCGCCCCGAGGGTCACGCGCAGGAACGCGACCGTCGGCGGCGTCATGCCGTCGCCCGCAACCTTGATCAGGAGGAAGGACCAGCCCCAGATGAAGGCGAGGAGCAGCAGGCGCCTAATGTGCCCACCATGCCACGGTCGCTCCTGGAGCGTCGCCTCACCGAGGTGGCCGACCGGCTCCGCGAGCTGCGTCAGGAGCTCCTCGTGACCGACGAACAGCTCTGCCACCTCGCCGAGCAGGCCGACGAGGCCCGCCTCCGCGCCCTGGTTTCCGAGACGCCCCTCTCCGAGCAGGAGCACCGCCAGGCCCAGCGCCACGCCGACGCCATGCAGCGCCACCGCCTCGAGGTCGCGTCGTCGATCGAACGTCTCGAGCGATCGCAGGACGATCTGCTCGACCGCCTCAGCGCCGAAGCGCGCTGAGGCCAGCCCCGCCCCATCCGCCCGAAAGACGGGAGACCGCCGTGCCCACCCGAGTCGTCATCGCCGAGGATGAAGCCATCATCCGCCTGGACCTCAAAGAGACCCTCGAAGAGGAGGGCTACGACGTCGTGGGCGAGACCGGTCGGGGCGACGAGGCGGTCGACCTCGTGAAGCGGCTCGAGCCGGACCTCGCCATCCTCGACATCAAGATGCCGGGCATGGACGGGCTGCAGGCCGCCAAGGTCATCAGCACCGACCGGGCTGCGGCGGTGCTCATCCTCACGGCCTTCAGCCAGCGCGACCTCATCGAACAGGCTCGCGACGCCGGCGCCCTCGCCTACCTCGTCAAGCCGTTCCAGAAGTCCGAGCTCATCCCCGCCGTCGAGGTGGCGCTCGGGCGGTTCGCGGAGATCAAGGCACTGGCCGACGAGAACAGCTCGCTGACCGAGCAGCTGGCCACCCGCAAGCTCGTCGACCGGGCCAAGGGCATCCTCATGGACAAGCACGGCATGGGCGAGGCCGACGCGTTCCGCTTCGTCCAGAAGACGGCGATGGACAGCCGGCGGGGGCTGTCGGCCGTCGCCCAGGACGTGATCGACGGCGAGGTCACCCCGCCCCGGTGAGCCTCCGGTGACCTGGGTCGACGAGTTGCCGCGCACGGGCTCGTGGCCCGCAATGGGTGTGCGGGCCGACACCCGCCCCTGGCCGGCGCCCGCCGAACCCGAGCAGCTCCGGCGGCGGCGGGAGGTCGTCGCCGCCCATCCCGACGTCGTGCAGGCGCGGCCCGGCAGCGAGGCCGCCGTCGCCGAGCTGTGCGCCCTGGTCGGGGCTCCCGATCTCGCCGCCGCCGCGGTCGCCCAGCCCGACGACCTGTGCCTGCTGGCCCCCGAGCCGGGCTGGCCGCTGGTGGCGGGGGCGCTGCTGTTCCCGTCGCACTGGCGCCTGGCCGAGAAGCTCGGACGGCCCCTCGCCGAGGTCCACGACCGGGTGCCGGGCTACCCGGCCGCCCAGGTCGACCGGTTCCTCGACCGCCTCCGCCCCGGCCAGGTGGTGGCCCGCCGCAACCTCCTCGTGCACCGCGACGGCGAGCTCCACGCCCCGTGGCCGGCGATCCACGACGCCCCGGTCGAGGCGTGGTGGCTGCGCAGCGAGCGCCAGACCCTGCGCCGCCTGCCGCAGTCCGGCCACGTGCTGTTCACCATCGGCACCGACACCACCCCGCTCGCCGAGCTCGATGCGGGTGTCCGCCGCCGCCTCGCCGCCCGCCTGAGCGAGCTCCCGGCGGCCTGGGTCGAGTACGGCGGCGTCGGCGACCGCCTCTCCGAACTGGTGTCCTGGCTCGACGCCTAGATTCGATCGGCGATGGCGACGTTGATGCTGGTCGACGGGAATTCGGTCACCTATCGGGCCTTCTTCGCCCTGCCGACCGACATCGCGCTGGCCAGCGGGCAGATCACCAACGCCGTCTACGGGTTCACGTCGATGCTGCTGAACATGGTGCGCGACCACCACCCCGACACGATCGTGGTCGCCTTCGACCGCCCCGAGCCGACGTTCCGCCACGACCGCTACGACCTCTACAAGACCGGCCGGTCGGCGGCACCGGACATCCTCCGGGAGCAGATGGGCCTGGTGCGCCAGGTCATCGAGACGCTGGACATCCCCTGGGTCGAGCTGGCCGGCTACGAGGCCGACGACATCATCGCCACGCTGGCCACGCAGGGTCGCGACCGGGGCGACCAGGTCCTCGTCGTGACCGGCGACCGCGACGTGTACCAGCTCGTCGAGGACCCCTTGGTCCGGGTCCTCTACATGCGGCGAGGGGTGAGCGACGCCGCCGACTACGACGAGGCGGGGATCGTCGAGAAGGCGGGCGTTCCACCGTCGATGTACCCGCAGTACGCCGCCCTCCGGGGCGACCCGTCCGACGCCCTTCCCGGCGTGCCCGGCGTGGGGGAGAAGACGGCAGCGAAGCTGCTGACCACCTACGGCAGCCTCGACGGGATCTTCGAGCACCTCGAGGAGCAGTCGCCGAAGCTGCGCGAGAACCTGGCGGCGAGCGAGGCCCAGGTCCGGTTGAACCACGAGCTCTCGATCCTCGACCGGGAGGCGCCGGTCGACATCGACCTCGACGACGTGCGGCCGCCGGCGTTCGACCGCGAAGCGGTCCGCAAGCTGTTCGACTTCCTCGAGTTCCGCACGCTGCACGACCGCTTCGCCGAGGCCTTCCCCTCGAGCGGGGGCACGGGCGCGGCGCCCGGCGGCGCCGACGTGATCGAGGCCGAGGTGTCCGAGGTGGCGACCGCGCCCGACGCCGCCGCTCTCCTCGCCGGTCTCACCGGCTCGGTCGCCCTGGCGGCCGCCTGGACCGGCGCCGAGGGCCGGAGCCCGCTCGAGGGCATCGCCGTCGTGACCGGGCCGGAGGCGGCCGAGGTGGCGTGGATCCCCGTGGACCTCCTCGCCGATCCGGCGGTCAAGGACGCCTTCGCGGCGCTGCCGGCGGTGGCCGCCCACGGCGCCAAGTCGGTGCTGCGCTGCCTGGCCGGTCTCGACATCGCGTTGCCCCCCGTCGCCATCGACACGCAGATCGCGGCGTACCTCCTCGACCCGGCCGAGAGCCGCTACCTCCTCGACGAGCTGCTGGTGCGCTACGCCGCATTGCGCCTGCCCGACGAGGGCGCCGGCGGGGCGGCCGCCGCCGGCCAGCTCGACCTCGACGGCGGGACCGTGCCCACGTCGCTGC
>JACDCH010000042.1 GCA_013694495.1 Acidimicrobiia bacterium
GGGCACGACGATGCGGCGGCCGCAACGGGCGAGCCGGCCCCCGCGGCCGCGGCCGGGCCGATCATCGCGGTCGACGACGAGCGGCTCACCGAGGAGCAGCGGGCCGCGGCCGAGGCCCTGATCGACACATCGACGGCGTCGATGGCCCGCTTCACCGACACGGCGTCGGTCGAGGCGGCCGGCTACCTGTCGATCGGCGACGCCGTCACGGGCTACGAGCACTTCGTCAACTACTCGTACCTCGGCGACGGGCTCGACTTGGATCCCGAGCGGGTCGAGTCGATCGTCTTCGTGGTGAACGAGGACGGCACGAAGCAGCTGGCGTCGGCCATGTTCATCCTCAGCCCGGGCCGGACCATGGCCGACGTGCCCGATGTCGCCGGCGAGCTCACGACGTGGCACGACCACCAGAACCTGTGTTGGGAAGGCACCAGGGTCGTCGGCGTGCTCGATGCGTCGGGCGCCTGCCCCCGGGGCACGTTCCGGCCCACGCCGCCGATGCTGCACGTGTGGATGCTCCCGCACCCCTGCGGCCCGTTCGCCGGCCTCGAGGGCCACGGCGGCGACTGCTCGCACTAGCTCCGAGCCGCGGCCCGGCGGGCGGCGGCATGCCAGGCTGCGCCGATGGAACACCTGGAGGGGAAGGTCGCCGTCGTGACCGGCGCGGCGTCGGGCATCGGCCTGGCGCTGGCCCGGGCCTGGGCGGGGGCGGGGATGCGCCTCGCGCTGGCCGACATCGAGGAGGAGCCGCTGGCCAAGGCGGCCGCCGAGCTCCAAGGCCTCGGGGCCGAGGTGCTGACGTCGATCACCGACGTGCGCGACTGGAGGGCCGTCGACGCCTTCGCGGCGGCGACGTTCGACCGGTTCGGCGGGGCCCACGTCGTCTGCAACAACGCCGGCGTCCACCTCAGCGACACGGCGTGGCAGTTCGACCCCGAGCGGTTCAAGTGGGTGCTGGACATCAACCTGCTCGGCGTCGCCTACGGCATCCGGGCCTTCGTCCCCAAGATGATCGAGCAGGGCGAGGGCCACGTCGTGAACACGGCGTCGGCGGCCGGGCTCGTCACCGGACCGACGATGGCGAGCTACTTCGCCTCGAAGCACGGCGTCGTGGCCCTCACCGAGTCGCTGGCCAACGACCTCGCCCTGGCCGGCCATGCCGGCGTGGGCGTCACCGTGATCTGCCCGGAGTACGTCGCCACCCGCATCCACCAATCGGCGCGGCTCACGCCGCCCGGGGTCGAGGTCGAGCGCGACGAGACGGCCACGCTGACCCGCCAGATGTTCGACGACGCGGTCGAGGGTGGCATCGACCCGTCCGTCGTCGCCGAGCAGGTCGTGGCCGCGGTACGGGAGAACCGGTTCTGGGTGCTGCCCCACGACACCACCCTCGACCTGGCCCGCACCCGGTGGCGCAAGATCGACGAGGGCAAGCCGCCCTTCCTCTGGGGATGACGAGCGGGCCGGACCCGGGGGTCAGCCGGACCTACGCCGACGTCGACGCGTCCGCCGACCCGGCCGAGGCTGCGGCGTGGATGGACCGGGTCGCGACCTACCCGGCGTTCGAGGCCAGCAAGGCTCGGGTTGCGACGGTGCTGGCGCCCGCCGTCGAGGGTGGCGGCGCCGTCCTCGACGTCGGCTGCGGGCTCGGCGAGGACGTCAGGGCCCTCGGTTCGATGGCGGTCGGCCTCGACCCGTCGTGGACGATGCTGACCGGGGCGCACCCGCGGGGCGGCCGGTTCGTGCGGGGCGACGGGGCCGCGCTCCCGTTCGCCACCGCTGCCCTCGCCGGCGTCCGCGCCGACCGCGTGCTGCAGCACGTCGCCGACCCGGAGGCGGTGGCGGCCGAGATGGCGAGGGTCGTGGCGCCGGGCGGGGTCGTTGCCGTCATCGACCCCGACCAGGCGACGCTCCAGGTGCTCGGGCCCGACCCCCGCCTGGCCGCCGACGTCGTCCGCTTCCGGGCGACCGTCGGCATCCGCCACGGCTTCCTCGCCGCCCGGATGCACGAGGTGCTCGACGGGGTCGGCGTCGCCACCGACGGGATCGAGCGCTTCACCGTCGACCTCACCGATCCGGACGAGGCCTTCGGCATCCCGACGTGGGGCCGGGTGCTCGTCGAGGCCGGGTGGTGGGACGGCCGAGACGCCGCCCGCTTCGACGCCACCCTCGCCGACGCCGCCATGGCCGGCCACTTCCGCTACGTCGTGGACCTCGTCCTCACGTGGGGGCGGCGGCGCGGCGAGGGGGCATGAACGAGACGATCGAGCCGTCGTCGAGGAAGTCGAGGACGAACTGGTTCACGAGGGCCGGCTTCTCGATGGGCACGAGGTGCGACGCCGGGGATGACGGCCAGCTGACCCTGGGGCAACGCCTCGAACAGCGCGAGGGTGTGGGCGTGGTCGACGGCGTCGTCGTCGGCCACGAGCACGAGCACCGGGAGGTCGATGCGGCTGAGGTCGTCGACCGTGAGCGTCGGCCCGCTGTGCCACATGGCCACCAGCCGCTCGAGCACGACCCGACGTACGGTGTCGGGCGATGGGCGACGACCTCGGGTTCACCTACGAGGTGCGGAAGTCGGGCGAGGTCGTCATCCGCCGGGCCGGCGCCGAGGTGACGACGTTGCGGGGGCAGGCGGCGGCCCGCTTCGAGGCCGACGTCGCCGCCGGCGACCCCCAGCAGGTGATGGCCCGGGTCACCGGCAACTACCGGCGCGGCAACGAGCGCGCCGCCCTGGCCGGCCGCCAACCGGAGGGTGCCAGCAGGACAGTTCGGTCATGTAGGCACCCTCCGGTCGCCCGGCCGGCCCGGTCGAGCGTGCGCCCGTCCGTTGTGCGTGCGTGGGACCGCACTCCAGCCGGATACGTGCATGCAGGACGGGTCGGCGCACGCGGGTGGAGGCACGGCAGACAAGCGTCGACCAGCGCCGCCTCCGTCGCGTCCTTGAGCTTGACCTTGACCTTGAGCTCCCCTCGACCTTCGTCGGTCAGGCGGGGGTCAGGCGGACGGGGAGGGCGTCGAGGCCGCGGAGGGTGAGGCTCTGGCGCCAGCGGGGCGGGTCGTCGAGCAGCTCGATGCCGGCGAAGGCGTCGAGGAGCCGGGAGAACGTCTCGACACCCTCGGCCCGGGCCAGGCCGGCGCCGATGCAGTGGTGGATGCCCCAGGCGAAGCTGAGCGGCGCGTTGTCGGTGCGGCCGATGTCGAAGCGCTCGGGGTCGTCGAAGCGGGCGGGGTCGCGGTTGGCCGCGCCGAGGAGCGTGATCGCCGTCTCGCCCTCGGGCACCGCGGTGCCGTCGGGGAGCGTGGTGTCGACCATGGCGTAGCGGCCGTCGAGCTGCACGGGGGACTCGTAGCGGAGGATCTCCTCGACGGCGGCCGGCACCAGGGAGCGGTCCTGCTGCAGCCGGGCCAGCTCGTCCGGGTTGGCGCAGAGGGCGGCGACGCCGTTGCCGATGAGGTTCGTCGTGGTCTCGAAGCCGGCGGCGAAGAGCAGGATCACGTTCGAGATCAGCTCGTCGCGGCTGAGCGTGTCGCCGTCGTCCTCGACCGCGAGGAGGGCCGAGAGGAGGTCGTCGGCGGGGCGGACCCGGCGCTCCTCGACGAGGTCGGCGAAGTAGTCGCGCATCTCGACCATCGCCCGGGCCGAGCGCTGGATGACCTCCGCATCGGCGTTGAGCTCGAGGCTGGCGGCGCCGTCGCGCACGAGGGAGCGGAAGCGGGGGCGGTCGGCCACCGGCACCCCGACCAGCTCGCCGATGACGGCGACCGGCAGCGGGAAGGCGAGGGCGTCGAGCAGGTCGACCTCGCCGCCGTCGCGGAGGGGCAGCAGGATCTCGTCGACCAGCTCCCCGATGTGGCTCCGCAGCGCCTCGATGCGCCGCGGCGTGAAGGCCCGACTGAACAGCCCGCGGATGCGGGTGTGGTCGGGCGGGTTGAGGAAGAGCATGGGCGGGACCCGGTCGACGGGCATCTCCGGCAGCTCCTGGCTCATCAGGCCGAGCCCGCGCCCTTGGTCCTCTCGCCCGGCGGCCGTGCCGAAGTGGTGGCTGGCGAGCACCGCTTTGCAGTCGTCGTAGCGGGACAGCACCCACACCGCGACGCCGCTCGGCAGCTCGATGCGGTGCACCGGCGCCTGCTCCCGGAGGATCCGGTACCGGGTGTGCGGGTCGGCCACGGCGTCGGGCACGCTGGCGAACAACTCGAAGGCCAGCGTGGTCGGGTGCTGCTGCTCGAGCTCGGCGGTGGACATCGCGAACCCCCTCGTGCGGTTGCCACGACGCTAGGACCGGAGGCGCCTTCGGCCCCAACCCCCGACGATCGGATCCCCGTGTCGTCGTTGGTCCACCTGCGTCGAGGCCGCCTCGGCCTGGTGGGCGAGGGCCGCCGCTCCGTGGAGTGACGACACCAGCGGCCGGCGAGCCACCTGGCCGGGGGGCGGGGTCAGCCGTCTCCGGCCTCGTCCTCATGGTCGGCCTCGGTGCCGACGACGGCGAAGTTCTCGTCGAGTTGCACGTCGACCTGGCTGCCGTCGTCGAGCGTGACCTCGACCTCGTAGTAGCTCTCCTCGTCGCCGGCCTCGGTGTCGGTGACCCGACCGCCACCGGCCTCGGCCACCGCGGCGGCGCTGGCGCGGGCGAGGGCGTCACCGGTGATGGCGGTGTCGGGGCCCTCGTTCGAGTCTTCGTTGCCGGCACCGGCGATCTGGGTGCCTCCGAGCACAGCGGCGGCGGTGAGCGCTGCGGCGGCGATGAGCACGGTCTTGCGCTCCATGGGTGTCCCTTCGGATCGGTGTGTTGCCGCCAGCTTGCGTCGCGGCTGCTGAACCTGGCCTGACTCAAACGCCGGGGGTGAACTCGACGAGCTCGACAGTCCCGGTCTCGCCCGCGGTGTGGGTGCTGCGGACGTTCCCGACGCCCCGGGCGTACCACTTCTCCTCGACGATCTCAGGGGCGAGCGGCGACCAGTCCTCAGTGACGACGACGTCGGTGTGGTCCGCCGTGGCGGTGGCCCGGGAAACGCCGACGTCGAGGATCTCCCCCAGGTCCTCCGCGTTGCCGGGGTCGAACTCCTGGCGGTAGCTGTCGCCCACCCGGGGGTCGGCGGGCATGGCGATGCCGGGTAGGGCGCCGTCGATCCCGCCCTCCCACGACCCTTCAGCGTTCACGGCCACGCCGTCCTCGAACTCGCGAGAGTCCTCGCCGAAGTACCACACGTTTCCCTCGCGGTCCTGGGCGAAGTAGTCGAACGTGTCCTCGACCACGACGCCGTCGACCGTGACGGTGTCCTGCACGATCCACGTCGACACCCCCATGACCTGGCGGCGGTCGCCGGTGACGACGACCTCGATCCGCTCGAGCCCGTTGCCGTCGTCGCCTTCGTAGACCCAGCGGGAGCCGGCCGTGAGCGGGAGGTACGGGTTGTCGATCACGTCGACGAACTCGGCGGGGTCGATGACAGGGCCGTAGTCGCCACCGTCACCGGGGTCGATCACGGGCTCGACGACGACCGTCGCGCTGCTGCTCGTCGTGGAGGATGCGTCGGTGGAGCTTCCTCCGCAGGCGGCGAGCAACCCGGTGAGGCCGAGGAGGGGGAGGAGTGTGGTTCTCTGCATGGGCCGAGCCTCGACCCCGGGCCCTGAACCGAGCCTGACGATCGGAGCCGCACGTTCAGCGGGGGTTCAGCGCCGCCTCGTCAGGCTGCGCCACCACACTGGTGCGCGCGAGGTGGCGATGAAGATCCTGCTGGTCGAGGACGACGTGAAGATCGCCCTGGCGGTGAAGCGCGGCCTGGAAGCCGAGGGCTACTCGGTGGAGGTCGCCCACGACGGCGACGACGGCCTGTGGCGCGCGACCGAGGGGAGCCACGACCTCATCGTCCTCGACCTCATGCTCCCGGGGCGCAACGGCTACCGGGTGTGCTCCGACCTCCGTGCCGCGGAGATCTGGACCCCGATCCTCGTGCTGACGGCCAAGGACGGGAACCTCGACGAGGCGGAGGCCCTCGACACGGGCGCCGACGACTACCTCACCAAGCCGTTCTCGTTCCCGGTGCTCGTGGCCCGGATCCGCGCCCTCCTCCGCCGGGCCGGGGGCGGCAACCCGGTTCCCGTCGCGGTGGGCGACCTCCGCGTCGACCCCGGCCGGCGCCGGGCGTGGAGGGGTGACACCGAGATCCAGCTGACGGCGCGCGAGTTCGACGTGCTCTCCTTCCTGGTCCGCCGGTGCGGCCAGGTGCTCGCCAAGGAGGACATCCTCAACGGGGTGTGGGACTACGACTTCGACGGCGACCCCAACATCGTCGAGGTGTACATCGGCCGGCTCCGGCGCAAGGTCGACGAGCCGTTCGACCAGCGCTCCATCGAGACGGTCCGGGGCGCCGGTTACCGCCTCGCCGAAGCGGACGGGTGACCTACCTCTCCGTGCGGGCGCGCGTCACCGCGGTGGCGTCGCTGGTCGTGGCCGTGGTCCTCGTGCTGGCCGGGCTCGTCACCGTCACGACGGTGCAACGCCAGCTCCTCGACGACATCGACGACTCCACCGGCGCGATCTCCGACCAAGTGGCGGCGGACCTCGAGCGCGACCCGTTCGCCGACGTCATCGTCGTCCAGGGCGACGACGACACGTTCAGCCAGCTCGTCGACCCCTCGGGTGAGGTGGTCGCCGCCACCGCCAACATGGCCGGCGAGCCGGCGGTGGTCGCCGCTCCCGGCCTCACCACCGAGCGCGACCTGCCGCACGATTCGTCCCGGTTCCGGGTCCGCGCCCGAGCCGTGGCCGGCGACACGCTGGTCGTGGGGATCACGCTGGAGGACGTCGACGAGAGCGTCGGGGCGCTGCGCCGCACGCTGCTCATCACCTCGCCGGTCGCGCTCGCGCTCCTGGCCCTCCTGGTCGGGTACGTGGTCGGGCACACGCTGCGCCCGGTGGAGGAGGCCCACCGCCGGCAGCGGCAGTTCGTGGCCGACGCCTCCCACGAGCTGCGCAGCCCGCTCACGCGGATCCGCACGGAGCTGGAGGTCGACCTCACCCATGAGGCGTCGGCCGACCCATGGGCCACCCACCGCAGCGTGTTGGCCGAAGCCGTCGCGCTCCAGGCCCTCATCGACGACCTGCTGCTGCTGGCCCGCCGCGACGCCGAATCCGGAGCGAGCCGGAGGGTGCCCGTCGATCTCGATGACCTCGTGCTCGGCCAGGTCCGCCTCCGCGCCGACGAGGGCGTCGCCTTCGATGCGTCGGGGGTCTCCGGCGGCCAGGTCGTGGGCGACGCCGACCAGCTCCGTCGGGTGGTCCGCAACCTCCTCGACAACGCCGGGCGCCACGCCCGGACCACGGTGGCGATCGAGCTGCACGAGGAGCCCGACGGTGTGCTGCTCGCGGTCACAGACGACGGGCCCGGCATCGCGGCGGCGGATCGCGACCGCGTGTTCGAGCGGTTCACCCGGCTCGACGACGCCCGCTCAGCGGCGTCCGGGGGAACCGGCCTCGGTCTCGCTATCACCCGCGACCTGGTCGAGGCCCACGGCGGCACCGTCGTCGTCGACCCCCGTGAGGGCCCCGGGACCCGGATGGTCGTCCGGCTCCCGCGGGCGTGACAACCGCGGGGGAGGCCACCCTCGATCTGTCCGGGACGATCATCGCCGCCCTCTGATCAGAGGTCGACGAGCACCACAGCGGCCCAGTTGAGGTCGCCCTCGCCCGAGGCGTCGCCCTCGCCGATGAGGACGAACGTCGGACCACCCGCCGGGTCGGCGCCGGGGCCGACGTCGATCGTGGTGGCGAACGGGCCGACCTCGCCGTTGGCGCCGGCCATGGTCGTGGTCGCCGCGATGGTGGTGCCGTCGAGCGCCAGGAGGCGCACGGCCAGCGTCGCCTCGAAGGCGGTGGCCTCGCCCTCGACCGTGACGGGCAGGTCGACGGCGTCCCCGGCGGTCGGGGTGTCGATGCGACCCTGCGGGCTGCGGGCGCCGGTCACCACCCAACCCCGGGCACCCGTGTCGTGCACCGCGATGGTGGTGGTGGCGCCGGCGGTGGGCCGGCTGCGGACCTCGACCTCGCCCGCGCCCTCGGCGGTCACTGTCGGTTCGGCGAACCCGAGGACGTCGGTGGCGAACGCCATGGCGGCCTCCATCGGACTGTCGAAGCCGCCGACGGACGTGCCGGGCCAGCCCACGGTGCCGTCGTCGGCCGGCGCGGTCGTCGCCGTCGTATCGGTCGTCGTCGGCCGGGCAGCCGTGGTGGTCGGCGGGGGCGGGGTCGGCGTGGCCGTGACCTCAACCGAGCGGACGGTGACGGTCTGGCCGGAGCGGGCGATGGCCACGTAGCGACCCGGTGCTGCGTCCGAGCCAAGCTGGGCGCCGTCGTCGCCCGGTCCGAACTCGAGGGCGGCGACGACGTCGAGCGACCCGAGCGGCCGGATCTGAAGGCGCACCGTCCCGTCGGCGGAGAGCGTGAAAGGGACCCCGGCGGAGGAGGTCGAGCCGGCCGTCGGCGAGGTGAGGTCGATCGCATCGGTTTCGGCGCCGACGACGACCCAGCCGCGGGCGCCGTCGTCGCGCAGGAGGACCTCCTGGCCCTCGACGCCGCAGATCCCGGCGACGGCTCGACCGTCGCCATAGGTCTGGGCCGGGACGAGGCAGTCGTCTATCCCGAACCCGAGATAACCGGTCCAGAAGGCCGACGCCGCCTGCTCGGGTTCGCTGTAGGAGACGCTCATCGTCGGCAACGGCCAGATCGCCGGTCCGTCGAAGGTGCCGTCGTCGAAGACCGGGTTCCCCTCGGTGGACGGGGTCGCAGCGGCGGTCGTCGCCGTCGTCGGGTCGGTGGCCGTGTCGAGC
>JACDCH010000044.1 GCA_013694495.1 Acidimicrobiia bacterium
CACGTGGACCGTGGCCGCCGGCGACTCGTTCTGGTCGATCGCCGAGCGGGTCGTCGAGTCGATGCTGGGCCGGCCGCCGTCCGATCCCGAGGTCGATGGCTACTGGCGGACCCTCGTGGCGGCGAACGCCGATCGCCTCGTGTCGCCGAGCCCGGATCTCATCCACCCGGGCCAGGTGTTCGTCCTCCCGCCGCACTGACGCGCGTCGGGCGTCGAGTCAGGACCTGCGGACGGATTGGTGGTCGACGGTCTTGGCGTCGCAGGTCCTTCCTGTGTCTCGATTCGATTCCGGGGCCCGGCGAGGGGGCTTCGCCCGGGCGATCCGGAGCCCCCAGGCATCGGCCGCAGGGCGACGAAGTCGGCCGAGGACCGGAACGACCGAGCGGAGCGATGGCGACAACACCCGCCGGAACGGAGCGAGGCGAGTGACGGCGATGAACTCAGCCCGCGGGGGGCGGGCGGAGCCGGAGGGACACCTCGTTGGCGAGCAGGCGCCCCTGCACCGTGAGCACGACCCGGTCGTCGCGCACGTCGACGAGCTCCGAGAGCTGCTCGAGGGGGAGCGTCGACGCCGGCACGCCGGCACGGGTGCGGACCTGGAGCACGAGCGCCTCCTCGGCGCGTTGCGCCGCGTCGAGCGTCTCGCTGCCGCCCTCGGCGGGCCGCCCGGCCTCGATCAGCTCGAGGTAGCGCTCGGGCGTCCGCACGTTCCAGAACCGTCGGCCGGCCCGGTGCGAATGAGCCGCGCAGCCGAAGCCGAGGTAGTCCTCCTGCTGCCAGTAGAGGAGGTTGTGGCGGCACTCGTGCCCGGGTCGGGCCCAGTTGGAGATCTCGTACCACTCGAGCCCCGCCGCCGGCAGCAGCTCGGTGGCGAGGAGGTACTCGTCGGCCTGGAGGTCGTCGTCGGGGTGGCGGGGCGGGTCGAGGGCGAGTGGCGTGCCGGCCTCCACGGTGAGGGCGTAGGCCGACACGTGGGGCGGCTCGAGGGCGAGCGCCTCCTCGAGCGTGCGCCGCCAGTCGGGCAGCGTCTCGCCCGCGCCGCCGTAGATGAGGTCGAGGTTGAAGGTCGGGATGCCCGCGGCGCGAGCCAGGGCGACGCAGCGTCGGACGTTGGCCGGGTCGTGCGTGCGGCCGAGGGCGGCGAGGGTCGACGGGACCATCGACTGCACGCCGAAGCTCAGGCGGTTGACGCCGCCCGCCGCGTAGGCGTCGAGCAGCCCAGGGGTGACCGTGTCGGGGTTGCACTCGATGGTGACCTCGGCGCCGGGCGATCGCGGGATGGCGTCGAGCACCCGCACCAGCAGGGGGCCGGCGACGAGCGACGGGGTGCCGCCGCCGACGAACACCGTCGTGGCCTCGGGCATCCCGGCCTCGACGGCGCGTTCGATCTCGAGGCCGCAGGCGGCGAGGTAGCGGTCGGTGAGGTGGGCGCGGTCCGTCCAGGTCGCGAAGGCGCAGTAGTCGCAGCGGTGCGCGCAGAACGGGATGTGGAGGTACACCCCGAACGGCGCGGCCAGCATCCGCCCGAGGGTACGGGCCGGATCAGTGGGTGAGGCTGAGGCCCATCGTCTCGAGCCGCACGACTGCGCTCTCGACGGTGGTGTCGAGGATGCAGGCGATGGCCCGGAGGTCGTCGCGCCGGACGGTCAGCAGCCGCCCGTTGAAGTCCTGGCGCTGCACCTGGATCATCTGCAGGTAGCGCATCAGGAGATCGGCACCGGGCTCCTCGAGGCCCCGGAGCCGGATGAGGTCGATCGTGACCGAACCGATCGGAGCCGAGCCGGGCCGCTCGGTGAGATCGAGCACGCCGGGGTCGTTGTCGTCCCGGGGCAGCAACTGGTCGACGGGCACCGCGTAGAACGCGGCGAGGCGCTGCAGGCGGGGCACGGAGATGGCCCGCTCACCCCGTTCGTAGGCGCCCAGCACCGAGGCCTTGAACTCCTGGCTCGACGTTGCCTCGACGTCCTGCAGGGACAGCCCCCTCTGCCGGCGGATGGTGCGCAGGCGATCGCCGACGCGCCGGCCGTAGCCGTCGTCATCGACCTCGAGCTCGTCCTCCATCGATCCCCCTCCTCGGCGGCCACCAGCGCTCCCACCGCAGAGTACGCGCTGAGCGTGGTCACAACCACCCTGGGGGGTGAAGTACTGCGCTGCGGCAGCCGGAAGCCTCACGGAGAGCGACGAGGAGAGCGCCGCCGACGACCGCAGCCGTCGCGGCGCGGAGCACGTGGGGCCCGAGTCGCACGCGGCCGGCGATCGCTGCCTCCTCAGATGCCGACCACCCGCCCTCGGGTCCGATGAGCAGGGTGTGCAGCCTCGTCGGAGGCGGTCCGCCGTCGGGATGGGCCAGGGCGGCGCCCTCGCCCTCGGCGGCCAGGGCCGCAATGGTGTCGAACCCGGCGACGTCGGCCACCTCGGGCACCCAGGCGCGACGGGACTGCATGCCGGCCTCCCGCGCCACCGCCCGCAGCCGCGCCGCGTTGCGGGCCGCCTTGTCCGGGGCCCACCGCACGACGGTCCGCTCGGCCACGAAGGGGACGATCCGGTCGACCCCGACCTCCGTGAGCGCCTGCACCGCCACCTCCGGCTTGTCGCCCTTCGTCAGGGCGAACGCAACGGTGAGGGTGGGCTCGGGTCGGGCTTGGCGGAGGATCGGGCCGTCGGGTTCGCAACGCTCGCCGAACCGGGCTGGCCGCCAGCCGCCGACCCCGTCGCCGACCGACACCGCCGCCCCGGGCCGGAGGCGGCGGACCCGAGCCAGGTGGTGGTGGTCGGCGAGCGCCAGAACGGGGTCGTCGAGGTCGTCGACGTAGACCAGCGGTACGAGCCGGTCGGGACCGTCCACGCCGCTCCCTCAGCCCGGTCGGGCGACGGCGAGGGCGCTCGCCGCCACCGCGGCCGAGTCCGGGGCGCCGGGCAGGGCAGGGGCGAAGATGTAGTCGACGGTGCCCCGGAGCGTGACCCGCACGGCCGGCTCGCCGTCGACCACCGTGAGCTCGACGACGGGCGGCGCCAGCTCCACCTCGGTCGACGACCCTTCGATCGTCGAGCGCACGACCTCGAGCACGCGGTCGGCGTCGAGCGTGAACGTCCCGTCCTCGCGCAGCTGCTCGGCGTCGACGCCTGCGGTGACGGCGTCGTTGGCCGCGGCCGCAGCCAGGCTCGCCAGCTCCCGCTCGCCGAGGAACGCGATCGAAAAGTCGACTGCGATGGAGCCGAGCACGATGACGACGAGGATGGCAGCCGGCATCAGCATGAGCACGGACCCCCGTTCGCGAGCGGTTGCGCTCAGCACGCCGCTTCCCCGGGGAGGCCGTCGCGGAAGGGGTCGACCCGCTCGGAGTGCCGGGCCGTGACGGTGATGCCCGAGCCGAAGCCGCCGACCCAGGGGAGCGGGACGGCGGGCACCGTGTAGCTGGCGACGACGGCCACGACCGCGCATCGCCCGAAGCCGTCGGGGGCCTCGAGCTCCAAGGTCAGACGATCGGGGTCGCGCCCGTGCCCCTCGACGGCCTCGGCGCCGGCGGCCGTCGCGTCGGCTTCGGCGGCCGGCCCGCCCGGGC
>JACDCH010000047.1 GCA_013694495.1 Acidimicrobiia bacterium
GGCCAGGGGCCGCGGCCTCGGTCGCGCCCTGGCGGCCGCTGCCCTCGCGGTCGTGCCTGCGGGCGAGCCCCTCTTCGTGCAGGTGGCCCCGGGGAACGTCCCCTCGCTGCGCGCCGTGCTGGCCACGCAGGCCTACTCGCCGGTGGGCGCCGAGCTCCTGTTCGCGGTGGGACCGCCGGCGCGCGCCGGCACCGATTCGCACTGAACGACCGCTCAGTTAGGATCGGTCGCGTCGTTCGCCGAGGAGGGGGAGCAGCCGATGGGCGGGGTCCGCGAGGTCGATGCGGTCGTGGTCGGGGCCGGGTTCGCCGGCCTGTACATGCTCCACCGGCTGCGGGCCGGGGGGTGGTCGGCGCAGGGGTTCGAGGCCGGCGGCGGCGTCGGGGGCACGTGGTACTGGAACCGCTACCCGGGGGCCCGGTGCGACGTGGAGAGCGTCGAGTACTCGTACAAGTTCGACGAGGACCTCCAGCAGGAGTGGGAGTGGGCCGAGCGCTACGCCAGCCAGCCCGAGATCCTCCGCTACCTCGAGCACGTCGCCGACCGCTTCGACCTGCGGCGCGACATCCAGTTCGACACACGGGTCGAGTCGGCCCACGTCGACGAGCGGGCGAACCGCTGGGTCGTGCGCACCGACGACGGCGCCACCACCTCGGCCCGCTTCGTGATCATGGCGACGGGGTGCCTCTCGGCCGCCAACCTCCCGTCGCTCCCCGGCCTCGACCGGTTCGCCGGCGACGTGCTGCACACCGGGCAGTGGCCGCACGAGCAGGTCGACTTCACCGGCCGGCGCGTCGGCGTGGTCGGCACGGGCTCGTCGGGCATCCAGTCGATCCCGGTGATCGCGGAGCAGGCCGAGGCGCTCGTCGTGTTCCAGCGCACGCCCAACTACTCGGTGCCCGCCCGCAACCGGCGGCTCGACCCCGACGAGGTGGCAGCCGTGAAGGCGGGCTACGCCGAGCTCCGCGAGGCGAACCAGCTGATGCCGACCGGGTTCGGGTCGCGCACGCCGATGCCGGTGAAGCCGGCCCTCGAGGCCGACGAGGACGAGCGCCGGCGCGAGTTCGAGGCCCGCTGGGAGCGGGGCGGGTTCGGGTTCTTGGCCGCCTTCCTCGACCTCACCCTCGACCGGGCCGCCAACGACACCGCCGCCGAGTTCGTCCGGGACAAGATCCGCGCGACCGTGAAGGACCCGCTCCTGGCCGACCGCCTGGCCCCGACGCAGGTCATCGGGTGCAAGCGCCTCTGCATCGACACCGGCTACTTCGAGACGTACAACCAGGCCCACGTCCGCCTCGTCGACATCAACGTCTCGCCCATCGTCGAGGTCACCGGGACCGGCGTGCGCACGAGCGAGGGGGACATTTCGCTCGACTGCCTCGTGTTCGCCACGGGGTTCGACGCCATGACCGGCGCCCTCCTGCGCATGGACATCCGCGGCGTGGGCGGCCAGCCGCTGCAGGAGGCCTGGGCCGCCGGGCCCCGCACCTACCTCGGCCTCGGCGTGCCCGGCTTCCCGAACCTGTTCGTGATCACCGGCCCGGGCAGCCCGTCGGTGCTCACCAACATGGTGGTGTCGATCGAGCACCACGTCGAGTGGATCACCGACCTCCTCGAGCACGTGCGGACAACGGGCGTCGACCGCATCGAAGCCACCTCCGACGCCGCCGACGAGTGGGTCGCCTACGTCAACGCGATCGCGGGCATGACGCTGTTCCCGACCTGCAACTCCTGGTACCTCGGAGCGAACGTCCCCGGCAAGCCGCGCATCTTCATGCCCCTGCCCGGCTTCCCGCCCTACGTGGAGCACTGCGCGCACGTCGCCGCCAACGGCTACAAGGGGTTCGCGTTGACCGCCTCGACGGGGTAGTTCGCCGCGGTCCGCCCGCGGGTACGGGCGGCCGATGGCAGACGACCAGGATCGCAGCGAAGCGCTCGACGAGGACAAGATCGAAGATCTCGACTACCCGCCGGACCGCCCGCTCGGCGTCGACGAGTACGGCACGACCGCCGCCGAGAAAGAGGTCGACGAGCCCCTGGCCCAGCGGGCCTGGCGCGAGGAGCCCGACGAGCGGCGAGCCCGCCACAGCGGCGGCATGCAACTGGTCGACAACACCGCCGATGCCGACATCGACTCCGACATCGACGCAGCCGAGACCGGCGACGAGATGGAGGGGCGCCTCGCCGAGGACGACCTCGACGCCTGGCGCAGCGACGAGCGCGAGCCCCTGCCGGCCGAGGAGGCCGCCATGCACGTGACCGACAACCCATGAGCCTGCCGCCCCGCCGCACGACGCTGTGGAAGCAGCCGGACCTCACGCACAGCGTCCTCGACGACCAGGCCGGGCCGTTCGACGCCGTCGTCATCGGCGCCGGGATCGTCGGCCTGACGACCGCCGCGCTCCTGGCCGAGGACGGCGCTCGCGTCGTGGTACTCGAGGACCGCTACGCCGGGGCCGGCACGACCGGCTTCAGCACGGCCAAGGTCACGGTGCTCCACGGTGTCCGCTACCAGAAGATCACCCAGCGGGCGGGCGCCGAGGCGGCCGCCAACTACGCCCGGGCCAACAACGAGGCGCTCGACTGGATCCGGGCGCGAGCCGCGGCCGACCCCGAGCTGACCCGGTGGGAGGAGCAGGCCGCGTTCACCGTCGCGGCCGAGGACGACGAGCGCCAGACCGTCGACGACGAGGTGGAGGCGGCCCGCGCCGCGGGCCTCCCGGTCGAGGCGGTCGGCGGCGACGCCGTCGGCCTCCCGTTCCCGACCTCGGGCGCCGTCCGCCTGGGCGGCCAAGGCCAGTTTGACAGTGGCGCGTTCCTCGAGCTGCTGGCCCGGCAGGCAACCGACGCCGGCGCCGTCATCGTCACCGGCGTGCGCGCGACGGGCGTCGAACGACGCGACGGGAAGTCCGTCGTGCAGACCAGCAGGGGCACCGTCACCGGCAGCTGGGTCGTTGTCGCCACGGGCCTGCCGTTCCTCGACCGGGCCGCGCTGTTCGCCCGGGCCGAGGCCAAGACGTCGTACGCCGTCGCCGGACGCCTCGACGGCGATCTACCCGAGGGGATGCACCTCTCGGCGGGCGCCTCCCCGTGGTCGGTGCGCACGGCGCAGGACCCCGACCGGGACGGCGGCCGGCTGCTCGTGGTCGGCGGCGGCGGGCACAAGACCGGCCACCTGGGCAGCTCGACGGTCGAGCGCTACGAGCGCCTCGTGGCCTTCGGCGGCCGCTTCGGCGCCTTCGAGCCGACGCACCGCTGGGGGGCCGAGGACTTCGTGGCGCCGGACGGGCTGCCGTACGTCGGTGGATCGAAGCTCCTCCCCGCCGACGTGCTCGTGGCCACCGGGTTCGGCAAATGGGGCATCACGACGGGCGTCGCCTCGGCGAAGGTGCTCGCCGCCCGCATCGGCGGGGCGGCGGCCCAGCCGTGGGCCCCAGATTGGGACGTCGGGCGGGTCGGGGCGCGCCAGGTGGGCACCTTGGCCCGGCTCAACGGCGACGTGGCGGCCCGCCTCGCCGGCGGTTGGCTCGGGGCGCTCAAGCCCAAGGG
>JACDCH010000080.1 GCA_013694495.1 Acidimicrobiia bacterium
GGCCAGGGCGGCGACCGCATCGTCGTAGGGCTGCTCCGCCCCGCCGCCGAGCAGCCCGATCGACTCCCACACGCCGCGGTCGCCGTGCACGAGATGCTCGGTCTCCACGAGCCGCTCGGCCGCGGCGAGGAGGGCGACGGCGTCGTCGCGCACCAGGGCGATGCGCTCGGCCGACTCGTACGAGGCCTCGAGGTGGACGGGCACGATGAGGCCGAGTGGGAGGAGCGCCGCGGCGAGCTGCTCGCGCAGGCCCAGCACCTCGCGAGCGAGGGTCATGTACGCGGCTGCCGACTCGAACTCCCACAGCCCCATCCCGCGCCGGACCTGGAGCGGCACCGTCCAGCCGGCGCCGGCCGCTTCGAGCTCGTCGTAGGCCCGGCGTGACTCCGTGCGCTGAACCAGGCTGAGCTCCTCGGCACCGGCCACGACGTTGGCGGCGAACAGCGCGCCCGCCTGCTGGCTGCCGCCGACCTCCTCGAGCAGGTCGAGGAGGCGGCGCCAGTCCGTCGGCCGGTCCCACTGCTCGGCCTCGGGGTCGCCGCGGTAGGCGATGGCGTCGTCGTCGGCCGCCGCCACCACCCGGGCCAAGCCCTCCATGCCGATCTCGTCACTCAGGATGCGGGCCAGGAGCAGCGAGACGTTGTAACCGAACCGCTCCTGGTCCTCGGAGATCGACGCCGACAGCAGCGGCGTCGACCAGTCGTTGAGACGGATGGCGCCGGGATCGCCGGCGACGACGGGGTCCGGTTGCTCCAGCGGCTCACCGAGGCGCTCCAGCGTGCGCGCCGCGAACTCCTCGGCGAACGCCTCGTTGATCCACCGCTCGGCGAAGAGCCCGGAGTCGAACCAGGCGTGGGCCATCTCGTGCAGCACGACGATGGCCTCGAGCTCGTCGCCGATCTCGATGAGCCCGTCGTCGGGCCGGTACCAGCCGGAGTAGAGGTACAGGTAGGGGCTGATCGTCTCCTCGATGCGGAGGGTGTCGTCGAGGGGCCACGGCCGGCCGATGAGGTCGGCCAGCACCGGGAGCCCCTCGCGCACGTAGCGGGTCACGAAGTCCGACCACTCGCCGTCGCCGGGCCACGACCGCACGGCGATGTCCTGGCCCCGCATGTCGACGACGACCTCGGTGAGGGCGTCGCCGTTGCGGGCGGTGAGGCTGGCGTCCCAGCCGTCGGGGTCGTCGATGGCCGTCGCGTTCCAGCTCGTCTGGCCGGTCTGGCGCTCCGGGTTCAGCGTGCTCGTGCCGAGGACCTCCACCTCGTAGCCGTCGGGCACGACCACCTTGACGTTGGCGAGCCCGGGGTCGCCGACCACGAGGGGGAGCACGGACACGTAGCCCGGGTTGGCCCGGGTGATGCGGTCGGACCGGGGGGGCTGATCGGGCAGGTCGTAGGTGAGCCGGAACCCCTGCGTGTCCCGGTACTGCAGGTCGGGCTCGAGGTCGACCACGGCGAAGGCGATGGCCGGGTGGTCGACCGCCTCCACCCGCACGCCGAGCGGGCTGCCGTCGAAGCGGGCGGCGGCGAGGTTCGCCGCCTCGGCCAGCACGGGCAGCCCGACCTCGGGCCAGTAGAAGTTGCGGATCGAGGAGGTGCCGTACTCCGGCGCCGCTTCGTTGGTGAGCGCGACGTCGACGGCGACGTGGATGACGCTCGCCACCGGGTCGACGGTGTACGTGGACGTCGCCTCGAAGCGGAGCTCGTCGCCAGGCTCCTGGGCGCCGCTGCCCGGGGCCGAGGCCAGGGCCGCGACCAGTACGGCGATCGCCGCCGAAAGGGCCATCCCGCCGCGAACCCGCCGAACCCGCACGACGGTCCGTCGGCGGCGGGGTTTCCGGATCAAGCGATCCGACCAGGAACTACGGTCCGGGGCATGCAGGGCCTCATGCAGGACGTCCCGTTGGTGCTTCCCCACTTCGTCGGGCGGGCGGAGCAGTTGTTCGCCGACAAGGAGATCGTGACCGCCACCGGCGCGGGCCGGGAGCGCACGGTGTACGGCGCCTGGGGGGAGCGGGTCCACCGCCTCGGCGGCGCGCTCGACGAGCTCGGCATCAGCGAGGCGGGCCGGGTGGCCACGTTCGCCTGGAACACGGCCCGGCACCTCGAGCTGTACTTCGCGGCACCGTGCACCGGGCGGGTCCTCCACACGCTCAACATCCGTCTGTTCCCCGAGCAGCTCACCTACATCGTGAACCACGCCGAGGACGAGGTGATCTTCGTCGATCGATCGCTGGTGGCGCTGCTGTGGCCGCTCGTGCCCACCTTCTCCACGGTGAAGCACATCGTCGTGATGGACGACGGCAAGGGCGAGGTGCCCAATCCCGACGGCGGCAGCGGACCCCGGCTCCACGACTACGAGGACCTCCTGGCCGCCGCCGATCCGGTCGCGTTCAAGGTCGACGACGAGAACCGGGCCGCGTCCATGTGTTACACGAGCGGCACCACCGGCAACCCGAAGGGCGTCGTCTACTCCCACCGCTCGACGTTCCTGCACACGCTCGGCTGCATGACCGCCGGAAGCCTCGGCGTGGCGGAGCCGGACCGCATCCTCCCCGTCGTGCCCATGTTCCACGCCAACGCGTGGGGCCTGGCCCACGCCGCGGTCGCCAGCGGCGCCACGCTCGTCATGCCCGGCCCCGACCTCTCGGCGCCCTCGCTGGCCGCCCTCATCGAGGAGGAGAGGGTCACCATCGCCGCCGGGGTCCCCACCATCTGGATGGGGGTGCTCCCCGAGCTCGAAGGGCGCGACACCTCCTCGTTGCGGGCCATCCCGTGCGGCGGCTCGGCCGTGCCCCGGTCGCTGTCGGAGGGCTACCGGCTCCAGACCGGGCTCCCGATCCTGCAGGCGTGGGGCATGACCGAGACGAGCCCCATCGCCTCGGTCGGGCACATCAAGTCGACGATCGACGCCCAGCTCGACGACGAGGGCCGGGCCGACCTGCGCACCGGCGTCGGTCAGCCGTCGATCGGTGTCGAGGCCCGCATCGCCCGCCCCGGCGACGACGAGGCGCTCGCGTGGGACGGCGAGGCGTCAGGCGAGCTCCAGGTGCGGGGATCGTGGATCGCCGCCGCCTATTACAACGACGAGCGGTCGCCGCAGTCGTTCACGGCCGACGGCTGGCTGAAGACGGGTGACGTCGCGACCATCGACAGCCACGGCTACATCCGCCTGGTCGACCGCACCAAGGACGTGATCAAGTCCGGCGGCGAGTGGATCAGCTCCGTCGAGCTCGAGAACGAGCTGATGGGCCACCCGGCCGTGGCCGAGGCGGCGGTCATCGGCGTGGCCCACGAGAAGTGGGCCGAGCGGCCGCTGGCGTGCGTGGTGCTGCGCCCCGGCGCCGAGGCCACGAAGGAGGAGCTGCTCGAGTGGCTCGCCCCCCGGGTGGCCAAGTGGTGGCTCCCCGACGAGGTCGAGTTCGTCGACGAGATCCCGAAGACGAGCGTCGGCAAGTTCTCGAAGAAGGACCTCCGCGCGAAGTTCGAGGGCTACGTGTTGCCGTAGGCGCCGTCAGTTGGCGAGGTGCGTGGGGAGGCGGCGGGTGAGGACGATGCCGACCGCCGCCACTGCGAGGGTGAGGGCGAAGCCGATGTGGAGGGAGCTGGCGGGGAGCCAGCCGCGGCCGTCACCGAGATCGACCAGCGCGCCCACCGCACCGGCGCCGAGGGCGACGCCGAGCACGTCGGTGAGCTGCAGGGACGACGTCGCCGACCCCTCCGAGCCGGGGGTGGCCTGGTCGAGCACCGTCACCGAGAGGGGCGCGTAGGCCAGGCCGATGCCGAAGCCGGCGACCGCCCACAGCGCGATCCCGAGGGGGAGGGGGAAGCTCGAGACGAGGATCAGGTGGGCGCCGGCGATGCCGATCACGACGGCGGCGAACCCGATGGCCACCAGCCGCCGGGGCCCGTCGGTGTGGATCCGGCGCTGCTGGATCCACGACGCCGCCGTCCACGTCATGGTGGCGGCCGTGAGGGCGACGCCGGCCACCCAGGTCGCCTGGTGGCGGACCTCCTTCAGCGCGAGAGGTACGAACGAGTCGGTGGCGAAGAAGGCGAAGGTGAGCAC
>JACDCH010000081.1 GCA_013694495.1 Acidimicrobiia bacterium
GCGCCACGGCGAGCGCCGCCGCCGCGGTGTCGGGCGCGCCCTCCGTGCCCCGGCCGCGCCCGTGACGGCCCGGCGGCGTGGCATCCTCCATCTCCTTCGCGACGACGGCGACGACCACCGCGAGGCACGAACCAACCACCACGATGCAGTACACGACCGCGGACACGAGGGCCCAGATGGTACCGGGCCCCCACGCGCCCACCGGCGCATCCCCGGTGCGCCCACGGCACCTCTGGACCGCGATCGCGGTGGTGGTGGCCCTGCTGGTCACGGTGCTCGTCGCCGGCGCCCAGGTCCGCATCCCGTACTTCTCGATCGCGCCCGGCGAGGCGCGCGACATCGCGCCCCTCATCGCGGTCGACGGCGTCGACACCTACGAGGCCGGCGACATCCTCTTCCTGACGATCAGCCTCAACCACGTCACGCTCCTCGAGGGGGCGCTCGGCTGGGCCGACCGCGACGTCGACGTCATCCCCGAGGCCGTCATCCTCGGCACCGGCACCGAGGACGAGAACCGCCAGGTCAACCGGCTGGCCATGGACAGCTCGAAGGACGCGGCGCAGGTGGTCGCCCTCACGCGCCTGGGCTATGAGCTCAACCCCACCGGCACCGGCGCCGTCATCACCGAGATCAGCGCCGGCACCCCCGCCGAGGCCGTGCTGCAGATCGGCGAGACCCTGACTGCGGTCGACGGGCAACCCGTCCTGCTGCCGGCCGACCTCGGCGCGCTCATCACCGACCGCCAGCCCGGCGACGTCGTCGTGCTCACCATCGAGACCCTCGACGACGCCACCGGCCAGTTCACGGAGCGGCAGGAGCAGGTGTCGCTGGTGCGCTGCGGCGACATCCCGTCGTGCCTCGAGGGCCGCCCCGACGAACCAGACTCCGCGCTGCTCGGCGTGGCCAGCCAGCCCCGCAACTTCGACCCCGGCCTCCCGTTCGCGGTCGGCATCGACAGCGGCGACGTCGGCGGCCCGTCGGCCGGCCTGGCGTTCACGCTCTCGCTGCTCGACGTCCTGACGCCCGGCGACCTCACCGGCGGGCACCGCATCGCCGTCACCGGCACCATCCGGACCGACGGCACGGTCGGCGACGTCGGCGGGGTCGTCCAGAAGGCGGCCGCCGCCGCCGACTCGGGCGCCGACGTCATGCTCGTGCCCCGGGGCGAGGAGGCCGAGGCCCTGGCCAACCCCCACGGCATGCAGATCATCGCCGTCGACGACCTCGACGACGCGCTGCGGGCCCTCGAGAGCGTGGGCGGTGCGCCGTTGCCCGAGGGCGCCCGCCCCGCACCCGCGGCCTGACCCCCACGCGTCGGGCCCGGAGGCGGGGTCCCCGAGGTCGTAGCATCGGCCGGACCGGTCGGGTCTCGGAGGGAGGGTTGCACCGATGAGCGCCGCTGCGGCCCAACTCCGGTTCGCCGCCGACTTCGCTGTCTTCCTGGTCTCCGGCGCCGGCCTCACGCTGCTCGTCGTCCGGCCCGCGCTCCTCGTCGCCGGCGACCGGACCCGGGTCGCCGTGGCCGGCGGGTTCGGCCTGCTGGCGCTGGCGGCGCTGCTGTCCGGCGCGTTTGCCGACCCGGACCGGGCGTTGGGGCTCGCCGCCCTGCCGCTCGTCGCCGCCGCCCTCCTCGCCGTCGCTGCCATCCGGTGGCCGGGCGCGGCGCTCGGGCGCCTGGGCTTCGTCACCGGCGTCCTCGCCGTCATCGCCGCCGAGGTGGCGTTCGCCCTCGACGTCGACGTCGCCGCCGACTGGCTGCGCCTGCTCGGTGCGGCCGGCCTGGGCCTCGGCATCTTCCTCGCCGCCCGGCGCTCGATCCCGGCCCGCATCGCCACCAGCGCGTCGGCGATCCTCCTCGCCGTCGTGCTCGCCGTCTCGGTCGGCCTGTCGGCGGTGCTGGCCACGAACGTCGAGGACGAGGCGATCCGGCGGTTGGAGGCCACGGGCGGCACCGAGGCGGTCCTGGCCGAGGCGGCCGCCACGACCGCGGCGCAGAACGCATCGATCGTGGCCACCGGGCTCTCGGGGTCGACGCTGGTAGGTCCCCTCGTCCGGTTGCTCGACGCACCGGACGCACCGGCTCCGGCCGACGTCAACGAGTTGCGCGACGAGCTGGCCGGGTTCCTGAACGACACGCTGCGGGAGATCGACCCCCAGGTCGGCCCCCTCCTGCTGCTCGACAGCACGGGGCGGCGCCTTCTCGCCATCAGCCCCGAGGGCGTGGTGGTCGACGAACCAGTGCTGGCCGGCATCGACGGCAGCGAGGTCGTGGTCGAGGCCCTCTCGACCGACCAGGACACGCAGTCGGTCGTCAGCTCGGGCGCGGCGGCCCTCGGGGTGGCCGCGGCGCCCCTCGACATCCCTCGCGGCGACGGCTCGGACGCCACCGGCCTCGTCGTGGTGAGCTCGTTGCTCGACGGTCGGTACCTCGAGGCCCGCCTCGCCCTCAGCCCCGACGAGGGGGGCGAGACCCAGGGCGTGGCGCTGGCCGGCCGCAACGGCGTCGTCGCGTCGGCGGGGCCGATGGCGCCGTCGTCCGCGGTCATCGGGATCGCCGGTGAGGTGCTGGGCGAAGTCGACAGCGCGACCCGGACCGCGGGCGACCTGCTGCTCGCGGCCCGACCGATCGTCGCCCCGGACGGCTCGCGCCCCCTGGCGGTCGTGATGGCCACGCCGACGTCCACCATCCAGGCGGCGCGGGAGGACCTGTTCGGCCTGCTGTTCCTCATCGCCATCGGCGGCACCGCCTTCGCCCTCGTCCTCACCGCCCTCGTCGGCGAGCGGATCGGCGCTGGGCTGCGCCGGCTCACCTCGGTCGCCGACGAGGTCACGAGTGGCAACTTCATCGTCACCAGCGACCTGCGCAGCGACGACGAGCTCGGCGTGCTCTCCGACGCCTTCAACTCGATGACCGGTTCGCTGCGCCAGATGACCGCCGACCTGCGCACGTCGGCCGAGGACGAATCGCGCCTGCGCACCCGCCTCGAGGCCGTCGTCGGCGGGATGGGCGAGGCGCTGGTGGCGGTCGACGACCACGGCGACGTGACCGACTTCAACGCTGCGGCCGAGCTCCTGACCGGCGTCACAGCCCGCAAGGCGATGGGCCGGCCCGTCGACCAGATCGTGCGGCTCACCAGCGCCGACGACGCCCGGCCCGCCGCCCTCGACCCGCTCGTCGAAGACGCCTGGACCCGGCAGGCCACGGTGGTGCACGCCACCGGCCTGGAGGTGCCCGTCGTCGTGTCGGCAGGCCCGCTCCGGGGCGGGCAGAACCAGTCCGTGGGCGCCGTGTTCGTGCTGCGCGACGTGCGCCGTGAGCGCGAGATCGAGCGCATCAAGGGTGAGTTCCTGTCGAACATCTCCCACGAGCTGCGTACCCCGCTGAGCCCGATCAAGGGCTACAGCCAGATCCTCCGGGCCCGGGACATCCCGCCGGAGGACGTCCGCCGCTTCGCCAACGAGATCGAGAAGGCCTCCGGGCGCCTCGAACGCGTCGTCGTCCAGCTCGTCAACTTCGCGTCGATGTCGGGCGGCCGCTACGAGGTGCGCACCGAGCCGGTGCTCGTGCGCGAGGTGCTCGACCGGGTGGTGGGGCGGTGGTCCGACCGCCTCGACCCGACCCTGCACCCGATCGTGCGCCGCGTCGGACGGTCGGTGGGCAAGGTCTGGATCGACCGGCAGGCCGTCGAGCAGGCCCTCGACGAGCTCGTCGACAACGCGGTGAAGTTCTCGCCCAAGGGCGGCCGGGTCGAGGTGCTGGCCACCACCGAGGCCGACGCCGACGGCACGGCGATGCTCCGGCTCACCGTCACCGACCGAGGGGTGGGCGTGCCCGAGGACCGCCTCGAGGACGTGGTCGAGGACTTCACCCAGGCCGACGGGTCGGCGACGCGCTCCTACGGCGGCCTCGGCCTCGGCCTGGCCCTCGTCGGACGCATCGCCCGGGCCCACGGGGGCCGCCTCGAGGTTGCGTCGGTGGAGGGCAAGGGGACCCGGGTGTCGATCGTCGTGCTGGTCGGGGCCGACGAGGCGACGTCGTGACGGGGGTCGCGCTGGAAGTCGGACGCCCCACGGTCGATGATGGTGGGGTGAGCTCCCCGGCGGCGCCTCCCAACCCGGCGCAGTGGCGCGTCCGGGCCCTGGGTGTGCTCACCGCCATGGTCCTGCTGGCGGGCGTCGTCGCCGCCGTCGGAGACGACGACATCGAGGCCCCGGCCGACGGCGCCATCGTCGAGGTCGACGGCCGATCGACGGTCGTGCGGGTCGGCGGCCAGCCGGTCGCCCTCGCCACCGGCGACCAGGTGCGGGCCGGCGACGAGGTCATCGTGGAGTCGGGCACGATCGTGCTCCGCCTCGCCGGCGGTGGGGTGCTCGAGGGCCGGGCCGCCGACGAGGACATCGACGCCACCCGGGTCGTGATGGGCGCCGTCCCCGAGCTGGTGGCGGGCGACCTGCTCGTGGTGGGCGGCAACGGCCTCGACGTCGACGCGGCGGGCACGGTCGTGGCCCTCGGGCCGAGCGGCGCCACGGAGAACGCCGTGCGGATCCGCCGGGGCCTCTCCGTCCTCACCGGGGTGTACCGGGGGGCGGCGCTCGTCGAGTCGGCCGGCCAGCAGCGGTCCGTGCCGGCGCTGCGCCAGATCGGCATCAGCTCGATCGGCCGGCCGGCGGCCAACCCCGACCCGCTCGCCTACGACAACGCCGACCGCTGGGACCTGCGCTACCTCGGCGCCGCCATCGACCTCGGCATCGCCCTCGACCGGTACTCGCGCAGCTTCACGGCCAACGTCGGCCCCAACGGCGGCCGCACCACAGCCGGTTACGAGCTCCTGCTGCCCCGCCTCGCCGGCGAGCCCGAGTTCGACGCCGCCGACCTGGCCGCGCCGCGTGATCCCGGCGACGTCCTCGTCGGCGCCGCCATCACCGTGGTCGCCCGCGACGGTTCGTTCCAGGACCGGTGGAACTCGGTGTTCGAATTTCGCGACGAGGGCGCGGCGTGGGGGCTCGTGGCCCTCGACCAAGGCGTCGACGAGGCGCCCGTGCTCGCCGACGTCGAGCAGGCGCTGTCGATCGCGTCGCGGCCGCCGGCCCGCGAGGTGGCCACACCGCCCCTCGGACCGACCCCCACGTCACCCCCGTCGCCGCCGGCGACAGCGGGCACGACGGCCACCAC
>JACDCH010000090.1 GCA_013694495.1 Acidimicrobiia bacterium
CTGGTGGCCGGCGGTGCGGTGCTCGTCGCGGTCGGCGCGCTCGTGCGGAACCCGGTCGGGCTCGCCGTCCTCGCCGTCGGCTACGGCGCCATCACCTGCTGCCACCTGCTCGCCGGCGCCCGACTGCAGGACGCCATCACCGGCCCCCGGGCGACGGTCACCTCGGTGTCGGGCTTCGGTACGGAGGTCGTCGCCCTCGCCGTGTTCGCCGGTGCCGGCGCAGCGGGCGGCACGGGCCTGGCCGCGCCAGGGATCGTCGCCGCCACGATGCTCCCGCTGCTCCTCTTCGCCGTCGTCGTGCCCCGCTGGCTCCCGGCCGCCCGTCGGTGAGGCTTTACGAACAGCTCTGTTCGTGAATACAGTCGGCGGTCATGGCCAGGCGGGTGCGGGGCGTGGCAGCTGCGGTGGCCACCCTCGTCGCGATCGCCGCCCTCGCCGTCGTCGAGCCGGCCGCCGCCGCGCCGACCCAGGAGCCCTTCGTCTCGTCCGAGTTCCGGGTGCCGATGGGCGACGGGGTGGAGGTCGAGGTGCGCCTCGGCGGTCGCGGGCCGCTCGTCGACGGGCACCTGCCGGCCCGGCCGGTGGTGGCCGAGTTCAGCCCCTACGGCCAGGGCTGCTGCGCCGAGCTCGCCGGGCCGGAGTACAACTACCTACAGGTGCACATCCGGGGCACGGGCGAGAGCGACGGCTCCTTCGACGCCCTCGGGCCCCGCTCGCAGCAGGACGTCGTCGAGGTACTCGGCTGGGCCTGCGGGCAGCCGTGGAGCAACGGGCGCATCGGCCTCTACGGCTTCTCGGCCAGCGCCATCATGGCCTACAACTCCTTGCACCTCGAGCTGCCGTGCGTCGAGGCGGCCGTGCTCGGCGCCGGCACCCATGAGCTCTACCGGGACCTGCTCTACCCAGGTGGCATCCCGAACCTGCTGCCGGGGACGGGCGTCCTCGCCCTCATCGGCGCGCCGTCGCTCCTGGCCGCCCCCGACCGTCTGGGTCGCGCTCCCCTGAGCGCCCTCACCACGCTCCAGGGGATGCTCGACGTCGGCGCCGGCTACCTCCAGCACCCCACGCTCGACGCCTGGTGGCGCGAGCGCGGCATGCGCGGCGACGTCAACGACCTGCCGATCCTCATGGTCACCGGCATCTTCGACGTCGAGTCCCGAGGTCCGTTCCAGGCGTTCCAGGAGCTGCGCGACGACGGCGCCCACCTGCTGGTCGTGGGGGCCCACGACGGCGTGCCCGCCGGCTCGGGCGGCGCCGACGGCGAGCGGCTCCGCTGGTACGACCAGTTCCTGCGCGACGTCCCGAACGGCGCCGCCGCCGAGCCCGCCGTGCGGCTCTGGCTGTCCGACGGCGACCGGGCCGAGATGCTCGCCGGCCGCTTCGTCACCGCTGCGGGCGACGACTGGCCGCTCCCCGGCACCCGCTGGGCCGCCCTGGCCCTCGACGCCACCCGCAGCGGCACGGCGACGTCGCTCAACGACGGCTCGCTCACCCTCGGCCCGCCGGCGCCGGGCGTGCAGCCGTACCTCTCGCTGCCGTCGCTCCCGAGCGCCACCGACCCCCACACCAGCTCGCTCCTCGGCATCTTCAACGGCTCGCCGACGCTCACCGACATGACGCTGGTCGAGCCGCTCGGCCTCTCGTACACGACGCAGCCGTTCACCGCCGACGTCGTCGCGGTCGGGCCGGCGAGCCTCGAGCTGGTCCTGTCGAGCACGGCCCCCGAGACCGACATCTACGCCGTGATCTCCGACGTCGCCCCGGACGGCACGGCCCACCCGGTGGCCACCGGCCGGCTCCGCACCGCCTACCCGGGCATCGACGTCGACCGCTCGCTGGTCCACGACACGGGCGCCGTCGTGCAGCCCTACGGCCGCTACGACGAGCCCGACCCGGCCGCGATCGGAGAGGAGCGCCGCTACCACGTCGAGCTGTGGCCGATCGGCAACCGGTTCCGTGCTGGGCACCGGCTCCGGCTCCACGTCGTCGGCGCGTCGGCGTACCACGCCCCCTCGTTGCCGGCGCTCAACTCCGTGCGCCTCGGCGAGGGGGAGTCCCGCCTCCTTCTGCCGCTGCTGCCCGGCACCGACCTCGCGGCGGCGATGGGCGCCGCATCGGCGGCCCCGATCGTCGCTCCTGCGGCCCGGGCCCCGGCCTCCCTCCTC
>JACDCH010000105.1 GCA_013694495.1 Acidimicrobiia bacterium
CTCGCCTGGCGGCTCGCTCTGGACGCTCCGCCTCCCGCCCTTGTCTGCGACGGCCTCGGTCCCGCATGCGCTCATCCGTTCCGCGTGCGGGCGACCGGACTACAGCCGGCTCGGTGCACGCAGGACGGCCTGGCGCACGCAGTCGAGGCACGGGCGAGGCTTCGACCAGCGTCGCTTCCGTCGCGCCCTCGACCTTGACCTTGCCGTTGACCTCGACCATGCGGTGGGCGCCGAGGGTCAGCTGGCGGCGTCGAGAGCGGGGAGCGTGTCGACGCGGTCGACGTAGCGGGCGGCGGTGCCCCAGCGGCGCTCGGTGAGGACGCGGGCGAGGCGGGCGTCGCTGGCGGCGTAGGCGTGAAGGGCCTCGCGGCTGAGGTCGTGGATGCGGCCCCGGTCGACCTCGATGGGAACGAGGCCGACGAGGCGGGCGATCGACTTGAGCGAGCACGACACCCGCAGCGCCGGCCCGACGTCCGCGCGGTAGAGGCGGTACGCGTCGATGTGGCCGTGCTGGTGCCACGAGGCGCGGTAGCCGCCGCGGTGGCCGGGGAGCGGCTCGTGGGGGAGGCGCATCGTCGGGTCGAAGCGGAGGTCGAGGCCGAGGGGGCTGCCCCAGCGTCGGGCCCGGTCCGACAGGAACGGCAGGTCGAAGGCCGCGCCGTTCCACGTGGCGATGACGCCGGGCGGCAGCTCGGCGAGGCGCTCGTCGAGCTCGTCGAAGAGGTCGGGCTCGAAGCCGGTGAAGACCTCGTCGAGGCCGGGCTGGGCGAGGGCAACGGTGACGACGGCGGAGCGCCGCGGGTCGAGGCCGTCGACTCGCGTGTCGGTCTCGATGTCGAGCCCGTAGACGGGGATCCGCCTGCCCATGCAGCAGCCGACGCTACGAGGCTCCGCGACCATCGCACTCCCCGACGCACACCTGGTGCCAGGATCCTCGGATGACCCGGACCCGTTCGATCGCGACGGTCACCCGCCGTCGGCTCGCCGCCGCTGCGCTCGGCGTGCTGCTCATCTCCGCCTCTGCCTGCGGCGGCGACGACGGCGACGCCTCCTCGGCGACCACCGCCGATGCGGCCACCCCGACGACCGCGGACACGTCGCCGACGACAACGGACGCCGAGCCGCCGACGACGACGACGACGACGGACGCGACCCCGACCACGACAACGACTGGCGGCGATGCGTGCGACATTCTGTCCGACGACGTCGTGACGGCCGTGCTCGGCGTCGACATCGTTCGCCGCGAGCCCACCACGGACGGCTCGTCACGCAGCTGCCTCAAGGGCCTCGACCGCACGGACGACCCGGCGAACTTCTTCTACGTGAACGTCGCCGTGATCCCGGGCGCCGGCAGCATGCTCGTCGACCAGTTCGCAGCGGAGCCCGCCGCGGTGCCGATCGAGGGACTCGGCGACCAGGCCGTCTACGTGCCCGATGTCGGGGGGATCTTCATGGTCGTCGGCGCCGACGCGGTGCAGGTGCAGGTCGTCCAGGGCGGCGTCCCGGGGAACCAGGAGGACTGCGTCACCGTGGCCGAGGACGTCCTCGCCAACATCTGAATCCCGGCGCGGTCAGCCGAGCGTGGCCAGCTGCGCGTTCATCTCGGCCATGTCGAAGTAGTCGCGCCACAGGACGATCGAGCCGTCCTCGACCTCCCACACGCCGACCACCTTCACCTCGACCCACTTCTCGCCGAAGCGGAAGCGGTCGGTTCGCTCGTTCATGACGACGCTGCCGGTAGCGGCCTGGCGGTGCACCGGCCAATCGAGCTCGTCGGCGCCGGCGACGAACCCGCCGAGGAACTCGAGGGCCGCGGCTTTGCCCTCGTAGGCGGTGATGGGGACGTTCTCGTACACGACGTGGTCGGCGCAGAGCTCGAACGCGCCCTCGACGTCCTTGGCCACGATGCGCCGGATGAACTCGGTCACGGTCTCGTCGGGGTTCATCGGCGGAGCTTCGCGCACCGGCGGTGTCAACGTCTTCCGGTCCCTGACGCGTCGAAGGAGGAGATGACTGAGTTCTTCGCCGTCACTCGCTTCGCTCTGTTCCGGCGAGGGTCACCCGCCAATCCGTCCGCCGGTCATGAGTTCGAGTCCGCCTTCGCCGGCCGGCCGCCCTCGCCACCGGGTGGCGTTCCGCATCCTCGGCGACCGGGCCGAGGCCGAGGAGGTCGCCCAGGAGGCGCTGGCCCGCGCCTCTGCGCGGTGGCGGACCGTCGACGGCCACGCCGAGCCGTGCCCGGGCCCCGCTTCGCCGACAGCGTCGCTGCCTTCCTCGACCGCCTCCCCGAGGACGCCCCGCCGGTGACGGGATCGTCGGCCGAGGCCCTCCGGCTCGGCCCCTGCGCCTGAGCTACTGGCCGCCGTCGAGAAGGTCGGTGACCAGCGCGGCGATGGGGCTGCGCTCGCTGCGGGTCAGCGTGACGTGGCCGAACAGCGGATGGCCCCGGAGCGCGTCGATGACCGACGCGATGCCGTCGTGGCGCCCGACCCTGAGGTTGTCGCGCTGGGCGACGTCGTGGGTGAGCACCACCCGGCTGCCCCCGCCCAGGCGGGACAGGGCGGTGAGGAGGACGGGACGCTCGAGGTTCTGCGCCTCGTCGATGATCACGAACGTGTCGGTCAGGCTGCGGCCCCGGATGTGGGTCAGCGGCAGCACGTCGAGCAGGTCGCGGGCGATGACCTCGTCGATCACCTCCTGGCCGACGATCGATTCCAGCGCGTCGGTGACCGCGCCCGTCCACGGGTTCATCTTCTCGGCCTCGGTGCCGGGCAGGAAGCCGAGGTCCTGGCCGCCGACGGCGTAGAGCGGGCGGAACACCGTGACCCGCTTGTGGGTGCGCTGCTCGAGGACGGCGTCGAGGCCGGCAGCCAGGGCGAGGACCGACTTGCCGGTGCCAGCCGCCCCGCCGATCGACACGATGCCCACGCTCGGATCGGCGAGCACGTCGATGGCGATGCGCTGCTCGGCCGACCGGCCGTGGACGTCGAACAGGCTGCGGTCGCCCCGCACGAGGTGAACGCGCTTGTCGTCGCGCACCCGACCGAGGGCCGACTGCGACCCGGACACGAGGGCCACGCCCGTGTTGCACGGGAGGTCGCGGGCCTCGAAGAGGTCGACCACCCGCTCGGCGAACAGAACGTCGACGATGTCGCGGTCGACGTCGATCTCGGTGAACCCCGTCCAGGTCGAGTCGCCGGCGAGCTCGTTGCGGTACTCGTCGGCGTCGAGGCCGACGATCGACGCCTTCAGGCGCAGCGGCAGGTCCTTGGATACCACGGTGACGTCGCGACCCTCGGCCGCGAGGTTGCGGGCAACGGCCAAGATCCGGTGGTCGTTGTTGTCCGACGTCAGCGCGGTCGGGAGGCTCGACGTGTCGGCGTGGTTCAGCTCCACCCGCACCGTACCGCCCAGCTCGTTGATCGGGAGCGGCTCGGTGACGGTGCCGTGCTCGACCCGCAGCCCCTCGAGCATCCGCAGCGCCCGGCGCGCCGACCACCCGAGCTCCGGGTGGTCGCGCTTGGCCTCGAGCTCCATCAGCACGACGATCGGGAGCACCACGTCGTGCTCGTCGAAGCGCAACACCGCGCTCGGGTCGGCCAGCAGCACCGACGTGTCGAGCACGTAGGTGCGGCGGTCCGAATCGCCGCGGGCGCGGTTCGCACGGGGGCGCGCGACGGGCTCGTAGGGAGTGGTCACAGGCACCTCGCGGGGTCAGGGCTCGGGGCGCCGGGGCCCGTCAGCCTCGGCGGTGGATGTGCGTTCGACAGCACTGGCGGCCAGTGAACACCTCCCGCCGCCGGCGCTCGGGGATGGTCGGCGCGGCTGGTCAGGCGGGGTGCAGGAGCAGGATCTCGACGGCCACCGGCCCGTGCACGCCCCGGGTCAGCAGCTGCTCGATGTCGCCCGTGCGGCTGGGCCCGGTGACGAACCAGAGCCCACGGGGCGGCGGCGTGGCGGGGGAGAAGCGGCGCAGGACGTCGCCGGGCGAGGCGACGACGGCGTCCCCGGGCACGACGCACAGGTGCACCCGCGGCAACAGGCTGGCCCACCGCGCGCCGACCACGTCGGTGGTGACCGCGACCGACCCGGTGGCGGCGACGGCGGCCAGGCACGAGGTGACACCGAGGTCGGCCACCAC
>JACDCH010000112.1 GCA_013694495.1 Acidimicrobiia bacterium
GCCTCACGACGCTCGTGCGGGAGGCGCTCACCACGGCGCGGACCGGGCGGTGCGGCTCCGCGTACCTCGACCTGCCGACCGACGTCCTCATCGCCGACCTGGGCGAGGCCCCCACCGCCTCGGCCCCCTACATCGCCACCTCGGGCGCCGACGCCGGCGCCGTCGACGAGGCCGTGCGGCTGCTGGCCGGCGCCGAGAGGCCCTGCGTGCTCGTGGGCGGTGGCGCGTTCTGGGGTGGCGCCGGCGACGCCCTCCGCGACTTCGCCGAGGCCAGCGGCATTCCTGTCACCACCACGTCCCACAGCCGTGGCCTGCTCCCCGACAACCACCCGACCTGCCTCGGCGGTTTGCTGCACGGCGGTGTCGGGGTGGCCTTCGCCGATGTCGTGCTCATCGTCGGCAGCCGGTTCAACGGCAACCTGCTCTTCGGCAAGGACCCGCTCTGGCGGGCCGACCACACCGTCATCCAGATCGACGCCGACCCCACCGGCTTCGCCCTCAACCGCACCCCCGCCCTGGGCCTGCTGGGCGACTGCGCCGTTGTCCTCCGCCAGCTTACCGCGGCCTGGAAGGGCGAGCCCCCCACCGCCTGGTGCGAGGAGGCCAAGGGGTACTCCGAGGCCTCCTTCGCCCACTGGGTCGAGGAGACCGAAGCCGACGCCAGCGGCGTGCACCCCGGCTGGGCGGCGCGCGAGCTGTGCGCCTTCGCCGAGGAGCAGGGCGGCGGCGACCAGACCGTGGTGGTCGACGGCGGCGACGCCCTGGGCTGGGCCCTGGCCTTCGTGCGGGCCGAGCAGGCCGGCTCGTTCCTCTTCACCTCCGACGCCCTCGGCACCCTCGGAGTGGGCGTGCCTTACGCCGTCGCGGCGCCGCTCGCCCGCACCCAGGGGCCAACCTTCGCCTTCATCGGCGACGGCGCCTTCGGTCTGTCGGCCATGGAGATCGAGACGGCGGCCCGCATCGGCAGCGCCCCGGTGATCGTGGTGTCCAACAACCGCAGCTGGGGCGACGTCCGCTACGAGGAGTCGGAGTGGTTCGGCTCGACGGTCGGTACCGACATCGGTGGCGGCGTCCGCTACGACCAGCTGGCCGTTGCCCTCGGGGGCCACGGCGAGCGGGTCGAGCGGCCCGAGGAGCTGCGCCCCGCCCTGGAGCGGTCGCTGGCCAGCGGCGTTGTGTCGGTGATCGACGTGCTCACCGACCCCGATTGCCCCAACGAGGTCCTGCGCAACATGGGCGCCCTGGCACTGCAGTAGCCCGGCGCTGCCTCGGCAACGGGCCGGACACGATTCCGGGGGCAGATGCCCCAGGGATCGGTGGTGGTGGTCGTGGTGGCTGGTGCGCGAGGGCGCCTGACGATCACCCCGCCTCTGCAGGGAACTCTCGCCGTCACGGGCAACGCTGAGGCCGACCTCCTTGTCAACACCGAGCCGGCTGGCCACACTTTTGGGGATGCTGCTCGACCAGCACATGCGGTAACGAAGAGCAGCGCCGAGCACGACGCTGCGGCTGATCGACGGCTCACGGCGCGGACACGGCGCAGCGGACACCGGCCGCACCGGCGATCCGAGCGTCGAGGGTGACCAAGGTCGAGCCTGTCAGTTCGGCCAGCGCGACGTACGAGGCGTCGTAGGTGGAGAGGTTGCGCCTCAGCTCCCACGCCCGAGCGGCCAGGATGTCGTACGGCCAGAGCTCGATGGGGAGGTCCAGGAGGTCGGCATGCGCCTGGACGGCTTGGTCACTGCTGATGAGACCTACGAGTTCGTGGCGGCGCAGTACGTTCGCCGCCTCGAACACCGCGAGGTGAGGTGCGATCAACTCGGTGCCGGTGATCGCGGCCGTTGCCCATCGTCCAGAGGCGCCGGCGTCCACGAGCACGGCAACCAGTGCCGACGAATCGCAGACGATGCGTCCGGTCAACGCCGCTCGGCGTCGCGGCCGGCGAGGATCGTCTCTGCGTCTACTCGCACCCCGGTTGCCTGCACGCGGGCCCGAGCCCGGGCGATCACGTCGTCAACGGCGGGCTTGGCAACAGCATCGACGAGGAAGCCCCGCAAGTACTCCTGCAAGGACTTGCCTGCCCGGGCTGCGCGCGCCGCGAGCTCGTCGTGCACCTCCGCAGGAACGTCTCGCACCGTGATGGCCACACCCATGACTGCCAGACTAGCAGCACTGCTGCCAGACCAGCTGCAATGGCTCGCGGCCACACGACGGTGATCCGAAGCGCACCCCGACAGACTGTCGAGATGGCGATGCCGTCGACGGAGTACGCGGTCGCTGACCCGTGAACACCGAGCCACTGGCGACACTGTTCGCGACGCTGCTCGAGCAGCACATGCCGTTACGAACGCAGCGACAAGGCGTAGCACGGCGTGCTACGGTGCGACCGTGGGCAAGGAGATCACCCAGCGGGAGCTACGCAACGACAGCGGCGACATCATGCGTCGGCTCGACGACGGCGAGACCTTCATCGTCACTCGCAACGGTGTCCCGGTCGGTGAGCTGCTCCCGTTGCGCCGCCACCGGTTCGTCGCGGCCGAGACTGCTGTCGCGATGTTCCGGACGGCTCCGGGAGTCGACTACGAGCGCTTCCGAGCAGACCTTGACGCCGCCGCGGGCCAGGACCCGATGCCCCGTGCCTGAGCGCCGCCGCCACGAGCGTGGAGTGCTCGACACTTCGGTGATCATCGACCTCGACGAGCTGGACCCGCTCGACCTCCCGATCTCGGTGGCGGTCAGCACCATCACCATCGCCGAGCTGGCGGCCGCACCCCACGCGACGGATGATCCCGACGAGCGCGGACGCCGCCAAGACCGCCTCCAGCGGACCGAAGCCACCTTCGACCCTCTGCCCTTCGATGTCGACGCGGCCCGCGCCTACGGGCGGATCTTTGCATCGGTGGTTGCAGCGGGACGCAAGGCCCGCGGCGCACGCGCCGTCGATCTGCTCATCGCGGCGAACGCACTCGCTGCCGAGCTACCGCTGTACACCCGCAACGGCGCCGACTTCCGAGCCCTCGACCACCTCATCGAGGTGGTGGTCGTCTAGGTCCTGCCGTGATCGCTTTTGGTTTGTGACCGCGCCTCTGGGCATCAGTCGTGAGAGCGTGGAGCAAGGCGAGGATTGGCACCAGGGACCTGCATTTCGGGCTGTCGTGCCCGAGGGCCCGACCGGTTCGTGCATCACCGCGTCAGTGCACCGGGCGGGCGCGGGGCCGGCGACCTTCCGTCATCGGTTCACCAACGGCGGAGTCGCGATCGCACTCTCCGAGGCATCCCCCACGGACGCAGCGCTTGTCCGCATGCCCCAGGCGAACACCGTCGCAAGAACGAGACCGCTCGCGAGCGTCAGCGCGTTGACGGCGTTCTCGATCCCCGTCAGCGCGTCCGCAGGCTTGGTCGCGTGATACGTGACGTGCGGCACCGTGAACGCCGCGAACCCCAGGAGCGCGATCTGGATCGCCGCTCGATTGGCCCAGGCCGCCGCCACGATCAGGACGACGCCGGTGGCGAAGAAGCCCGCGCCCACATCGCGGGCGAGATGCTCGTTGTACGGCGGCTCGGCGGCGACGAGTCGAGGGTCGAACCCCGGGAAGGAGAGGAACCAACGCTCCGGTGCGACCAGCGCCCACAGACCGATGACCAGCTGAGGCACCCCCATCGCCACGGCGACGCCCAAGCGAACCCAGCGAGCGACGTCGGTTGCCATGCGGGGTACGGTACGACCAAGTGGTCTGGGCCTCCAGACCAGTTCATCGTCGAAACGACAGACCACATTGCCAGACCTCTTGCTGGACATCGGACCGGGACCGGCCCGAGCAGCGGCCGTCGAGCAGGCGCTGCGACGGTCCATCATCGGAGGCCGACTCGCGTCCGGGACCCGGCTGCCGTCGTCCCGGGAGCTCGCACGAGACCTGGGATGCGCCCGCGCCACGGTCGTGACGGCGTACGAGCAACTCGTGGCCGAGGGCTACCTCGTCGCCGCCGCCGGGTCAGGCACCACCGTCGCGAGCGTGCGGACGTCTCCGCCAGCCGGCGAAGCTGACTCGTCGAAGGGCTTCTTCACCGACCTCCTGCCCGGCGAGCCGGATCCGAGCTCGTTTCCGCGCCAGGCGTGGGGAGTGGCACTCCGAAAGGTCTTGCACACCAGCCCCGACGGTCTGTTCCGCTACGGTGACCGGCGGGGCTTGGCGGAGCTGCGCGTCGCGCTGGCCGGGTATCTTGCTCGCTCGCGATCGGTGGTCGTTGATCCCTCGCGCGTCGTGATCTTCGGCGGGTTCGCATCGGCGCTCTCGGTGTTGGCGACGACCTTCCATCGTCTCGGCATCGACCGAGTCGCTGTCGAAGATCCGGGCTTGCCACCACTTCGAAAGGTCATCACGGCCGGCGGTCCAGCCATCGTGCCGATTCGGGTCGACGAACACGGGCTGCGCGTCGACGACCTTGCCGCCGCGCGCGTCGTTCTCTGCACCCCCGCGCACCAGTATCCGATGGGCGTGGTCCTGTCTGCCACGCGGCGCGTTGCACTCATCGATTGGGCCCGCGACAACGACGGTTGGATCATCGAGGACGACTACGACGGCGAGTTTCGCTATGACCGCCGGCCAGTAGGAGCAATGCAGGGTCTCGATCCTGAACGGGTCATCTACGGCGGCACCGCCAGCAAATCGCTCGCGCCGGGTGTCGGGCTGGCCTGGCTGGTGCTCCCGCCAAGGCTCCTCGAACCCGTGCTCGACACCCTGCGCCAGCGGCGCGACACGGTTTCCTCGATCGAACAAGCCGCGCTCGCGGACTTCATCGCGACCGGACGACTGGACAGGCATCTGCGCTCACAGCGCCAGCACTACCGACGGCGCCGCGACAGCCTCGTCCAACTGCTGGAGAACCATGCACCCTGGCTCGAGGTAGCGGGCGTCTCGGCAGGCCTGCACGCGACCGCGCTCCTTCACGACCGCGACGAGCAGGCGATCATCGAGCGAGCGGCAGCCCGATCGGTTGCGCTGTTCGGGATCGCGAACCACAGCATCGGCGCGCCGACGCGGCAGGGTCTCGTCATCGGCTACAGCCGATCAGCAGCCCACGCCTTTCCTCAGGCACTCGAGACCCTCGCCGGCATCCTCAACCTCCGCTGAGAATCCGCTTGGTGCTGCCCCAGGCCAGGCGCGCTCGCCGCGGACCTCGTTTCACAGGTTCGACGCCGTGGAGCAGGAGGCTCGGGAACACCACCGCGTTGCCGCGCGGACGAGGATCGCCAGGTCCTCTGACCGGTAAATCTCCTGGAGTGGCCGGGGTTGGTGCGCGCGGGGTCGGGGTGCGGGGCGGAGCCCCGCTCGGGGCGTGAGCCCCGAGGCTTGGTGGTCAGGCGGCGGGAGCGAGGGTGACCTCGTCTCCGAGGGCTTGGAGTTGGCGGACGAGGTCTCGGGGCTTGCGGTCCGCCCGCGCCCACGCCGGTCCGCTTGTCGGGCCTACCCAGACCTCAGAGCGCGAGCCGGTGCACCGTATCGGTCACCGACTCGGCCAGCCGGGCGGCGAGGAGTTCCCGATCGGCGCTGACCAGGGTGACGCCAAGGCCGCGCGCCGCCGCAGCCCAGGTGGCGTCGTAGAAGGTGAGGCCATGCTGCGAGGCCAACCCGGCGGCGTCGCGCATCCACTCGGGGCTCGGCACGACCGGGGTGCCGACGATGGCGAGGAGGTCGTCGAGCTGGTCGGCCACGTCGTCCGCCGGCCAGTGCAGCGCCCGCGTGAGCACGTTGCCCACCTCGTAGAGGGCGAGGTCGAGGATGTGGACGTCGACGTCGTCGGCCACGTGGGCGGCCCGCAGCGCCCGAGCGGCATCGAGCTCGGACTCCCCCAACTCGTGGAACCACTTGATGAGCACCGAGGTATCGACGAGGAGCCGCGTCACCGCCGGTTGTTTCGGTCGGCCCGCACCAGATCGGCAGCATCGAAGGATCCCGCCCCGGCGAACCGGCGCTCCGATCGGACGATGGCCTCCGCCACCAGGACCGGATCGGGCCGGCTCAGCTCGCGGCGGGCGGCGTCGGCGAGCAGCGCGCTCCGACTGACCGCCCGTCGCTCGGCCTCTTCGTCGATCCGAGCCAGCAGATCCTCCGGCAACGACACCATGACCTTGGCCATGACCTCAGTGTAGCCAACCGTATTGCTTCGAGTATTGCCCAGGTTCTCACCGGCGCTGCCGTCGTCGTCGCTGCCCCTCACACGAACGCGTCGGGGCCTCGTGTCGAGCTTCCGTCGACGGGTGACCTCGCTCTCGCCAGCGCGCATGGCCGAGGCGAGCCGAAGCCTCGAGGCCGCCACCGGCTGCTGAGCGGGAGTTTGGTGCGCCCGCTGCGCAGGCATCGGGCCACCTCCGGCGCAGTTCGCCACGGCCTCGGATGTACAGGGGCTCGTAGATCGTCTCGTGGAACAATCTCCGGATCGCCGGGGACAGAAGTCGCGGCGCAGCCTTCCGGAGATCTCTTCGGTCGTGCCTTCGGCGAGGAGGGAATGTGGCGGACACGATCTCGAAGCGCTGCTGAGGGTCAGGTGGCCAGCTCCTGCCAGTAATAGAGCGACCGCTCCGTTGAGCCCGGCTCCGTCGACGCGAAGCCATGGCGCTCGTAGAAGCGCCGGGCGTCCACGTCTCCCTCGTCGACGTTGATCTCGACGAGGTCGGCGCCGCACGCTCGCGAATGCGACACGACGAGCTGGAGCACGGCGGTGCCGATCCCCTGTCCGCGGAGGTGGGGCACGACGTAGAGCTCGTCCAGGAGGGCGACGGCGTTCTCGTACCAGACGTTCGGCCGGAGGGTGACCAGACCGAAGCCGACTGCTGGCATCCCGGCGAGCACGGCGAACGTGCGGTCGCCCCCCAGGTGGTGGCGGAGCCGGGACGCGAGCACCTCCGGTCCGGGGGAGGGGGTGTCGAACTCGGTGTTGAAGTCGTGCAGCAGCTGCGACAGCTCGTCGGCGTCCTCGGCCGCCGCCAAGCGTGGAGTGGGGCAGCCCTGGCCGCGGGAGAGCGCCTCGACTACTTGGGCAACGGTGGGGGCGCCGAGCAGCCCGTCCGGTGTGGGATAGAGCCGACAGGACAAGGAGGCATCCGGCGGAGGGGCGAAGGGATCGACCCCGTCAATGAGGATGGTCGGCGAGCCCCGCATCCCCGTGCTCGCAGCGGAGGCCTCGGTGGTCACCGCCGTCTCGTGAACGATGGCGGTGATCGAGGCGGCCTTCATCGCGGCCCGCAGCCGCTCCCTGGCTGTCGCCAGGTTCGGGCAGTCGGGAACATGCAGGATCTCGATCCGCACCTCGTCACCGTAGGGCTCCAGCGAACACGAAGCTCACGGTGCCCTCACCGCGACCACCTACTTCGCCGTGAGCTCCGACACCGGCGAGGTCGTCATGCGCCTCGACGGCGGCGTCGACCCGAACGCGACCTCGTTCAGCAGCGGGGCGCTCTGGGTCGTCGACGACGGGGCGGGGCGAGCTGCGTCGCTTCGATCTGTGACGGCGTGACCGGCTCCGCCCATGAAGGGAACCCTCGCCATCCGGCATTTCCGAAGCCGACGAGCTGCTCAACACCGAGCCGCTCGCGCTCGTCTTGGGATGCTGCTGGACCAGCAGATGCGGTGACGAACAACTGCGGCCGCCGATCCGGTCACACGTCGGGGTGGGGTAGCTCCTCGAGGCGCAGGTCGTCGATCCCGGCGAAGTCGCGCGGATTGCACGTGTAGAGGGGGAGTTGGTTGGCGATGGCGATGGCGGCGATGAGCGCGTCGAAGGCTCGAGCCCTCGGCTTGCGCCCGGAGCGCCGGAGCGATGCCGCGACGCCTCCGAACGCCCGAGCCGCTGCGGCATCGAACGAGACCGGTTCGAACACCGCCTCCGTCTCTTGGAGCCGCGCCTGGCGCGCGGCTCGCTCGCGGTCGTCGTCGGTCGCGAGCGGGCCGACCGAAAGCTCGGCGAGCGAGATGGCCGAGATGAGCGGCTCGGTGGGGAGGTGGTCGGGATCGAGCCGCTCCAGGAGGATGACGGCGTTCGTGTCGAGCAGTCCGGCAGCCACCGTCAGATCGTCTGATCGACCGTGGCGTCGACGTCATCCCGAAACCGTCCAGCGTCGATCGGCGGGAGCCGTCGAAACCGCTCCACGAGCGCATGAGCGCTGAGGCGGGTGCCGGGCATCGGCCGCAGCTCGGCGACCGGCTTGCCATCCCGGGTCACGGTGACACGCTCACCAGCCGCCACACGGTCGAGGACCTCGCCGCCCTTGTTCCGCAGGTCTCGAACTGTCGCCTCAGCCATCGGACCAATGTATCACCGGTGAGACGAAGGTGTTCGAGGAGGGGGATCAGTGCCGGTCCGTCAGGCCCCACCAGCGGCCAGGGCGTCAGCGATGCCGCCGAGAACCTCCGCCGCCAGTTCCCGCCTGCGGCGCTCGTCCGGCGCGAGGGCGGTGACATCGAAAAGGATCCGGCCGACGACGACCGCGAAGGTCCGATGACCCTCGCGCTGGACTCCGTCGACACCGAACGACAGTGCGAAGCCCTCGGCCGTCACCCCGCCTGCCTCCAGCGGGTCGTCGGCCTCCACCCGCATGGGTTCGGAGAGGGCGCGGCTGAGGCAGTCGACCGTACGTTCGTCGTCATAGGCGGCGAGCACCCCAGACGCCGACGCGGCCAGCACAACATGCCGATGGAGTGAGGGTCTGCACGTCTTCGTTACTGCACCTACGACGGCGTCGCACGGCTGTCGGGCTTGAGCCACCTCATGGCCCGCTCTGCCCGTCGATGCGGACTCCGGAACCTACGATCCCGTCCGTATGCAGGGCACCCTCTACATCACGGGCGACAAGGCCGCGGACAAGCTCCTCAACACCGATCCCCTTGCGCTACTTCTTGGCATGCTCCTCGACCAGTACATGCGGTAACGAAGAGCAGCGACCCTTCGCGGATCGGCTCACGTCAGCCGAGGACGATGTCCAGGTCGGCGAGCTCGACGTAGTCGTCGGCGGCGAGCGTACTCAGATGGCGATCACAGCTGACCCCGTACGCGCTCGCGCTCGGAGGTAACGACACCCAGGGAGTGAGGTTATACTTGTCGGTATGACTCACCGGGTCGGCCCCAAAGGTCAGGTCGTCATCCCGAAGGAGCTGCGGGACGAGCTCGGTATCGAGCCGGGTGACGAGGTCAGCTTCTGGCGCCACGACGACCATGTGGCGGTTCGCCCGGCGAGCCATCGACGTCCCCTGCGGGGCCGCTTCGAAGGGTCACCTCTCGTCGATGCCCTGGCTGCGGAACGAGACGCCGACCGCCGCCGCGAATCCGCACGATGACCATCGTCCTCGACTCCTGGGCCGTGCTCAGGTACCTCGAGAACACCGAGCCGGCAGCGACCCTCGTCGCCGACCTCCTCGATGACGACCGGCCCCTGATGTCTTGGATCAACCTGGGCGAGGTGCACTACGTCGTCCGTCGTGCGCATGGTGAGGACGACGCCATGGAGACGGTGCGCGACCTTCGCGACCTGATCGACGTCCGACTCCCAGACGAGCGCCTCGTCCTCGACGCGGCCCGCCTGAAGGCTGACCACCCGATGGCCTACGCCGATGCATTCGGCGCGGCGCTCGCTGTCGCTGAACACGCGACGCTGTGGACGGGCGACCCCGAGTTGCTTGTGGACGGGTCGCTCTGGCGGTGGCAGGACCTACGCCATCAGAGCTGAGGGGCGCGCACACATCCGGCGTCTGAGGCAGTCGACTGAGGCAATTCACGACCCCGCGCCCGCGGCGGCGCAGGCGCTGTGCGCGCGTCTGTGTCGCTCACGTGCTTGACGGACCTGCTGGACTGACCCGCGTGAACGAGCTGCGGAGTCGACCGGCCGGAACGGAGGACTTCACCTTTCTCGCGACGATGCTCGGTGAGGCCGCAGTCTGGCGGCCTGACAAGCCGACACCGACAGCTGAGCAGGTGATGACCGATCCGCGGTATGCGCTGTACCTCGCTGGATGGCCGAGGCAAGACGACTACGGACTGGTTGCCGAACAAGACGGACCGGTGGGTGCGGCTTGGTATCGGACGTATACAGAGGCGCACCATGGCTATGGCTTCGTGGCTGAGGATGTGCCCGAACTGTCCATTGCAGTCATCGCCTCGCGTCGACACGAGGGGATCGGACGACGGCTTCTCATCGACCTGATCGAGGCCAGCGTTGCCCAGGGATGCCGAGCCCTGAGTCTCAGCGTCGCTGAGAACAATCCAGCGCGTGGCCTGTACGAGTCGGCTGGCTTCGTCCTGGCCGAGAAGCATGGACACTCCTGCACAATGGTCCGCCACGCCGCTGCATCAAACTGAGCGACTCGCTGGATGATCGGCGCTCATGAGTGCGACGAGCATCGCCGCAGAAGGTACGCCCAGTGTCGGCACCCTGGCACTGTCGCCGAAGGGCCGGTGTGTGGCGCTTCCGCTCTCGACCTACGGTGGGATCATGAAGGGCACTCTCGCGGTCACCGGCGATCCCGAGGCCGATCGCCTCCTCAACACCGAGCCGCTCGCGCTCGTTCTTGGCATGCTGCTCGACCAGCAGGTGCCGATGGAGTGGGCCTTCCTGGGGCCGTCGCTGCTGCGCGACCGGCTCGGCGGTCGCCTCGATGCGGCGGAGATCGCCGCGATGGACACCGACGAGTTCCTCAAAGCGGCCAAGGGCCCACGGGCCATCCACCGCTTCCCGAGCTCGATGGCGAAGCGGGTGCAGGAGGTCTGCGCCGCGCTGGTCGAGCACTACGGCGGGCGGGCCGAGAACCTGTGGAACGACGGCGTCAGCGGCGACGTCCTGCTGAAGCGGCTCAAGGCGCTGCCCGGCTTCGGCGACGAGAAGTCCAAGATCTTTGTCGCCCTGCTGGCCAAGCGGGTCGACGTGCAGCCCGACGGGTGGCGCGAGGCGGCAGGCCCGTTCGGCGACGACGTCCCCCGCTCGGTGGCCGACGTGTTCGACGACGCCAGCCTGGCCAAGGTGCGCGAGTGGAAGAAGGCCAAGAAGGCCGCGGGCAAGACGAAGCAGGACTAGCGCGCCGACGGCCTGTGTGAACGCTGGTCGACCATCCGCGAACGGCAGGTGAGCAGTCGGTAGACCCGCGGGGCATGAGTGAGCTTGCGAACGAATCAGCGTCATCGCGCTCTATCTCGATGCGGAGCTTGCGGAGCATCGAGGGCTCACTGGTGCCACGTGGAGGCGGTCGGGTCGGAGTTGCCTCGAGCGTGGGCGTGCACCGGTGAGCAGAGGAGAGCTCCGGCACTTGTTGGGCTCGACGGTCACCGTGGTCACCGACCGGTGCGACCTACACGGCACCCTGCTCTCGTGCACGACCAGCAGCATCTGGCTGGTCGACGACGGCGAGAGCGACGTGGTGGTGCCGATGGAGGACGTCCGGACGGTGGTGCTCGACGCCGCCTAGCCCCGACGATCCACGTGCTCCCGGGGATGGGGAGCTCGAACAGACAGGGTCAGACGAACTGGCCCGTGCGCTGGCGATCGAGCCAGCCGAGCAGCACCGCCACCGCCCGCGGGTCGTGGCGCAGCGCGTGGCCGGCACCCCCGACCATGCGCAGTTCGGCGCAGCCATGGGCATCGGCGAGGACCCGGGCGTCGAAGGGCGGCACGGACTCGTCGTCGGTGCCGTGCAGCACGAGCACCGGCCGGGGCGCCACGCCACCCATGCACTGCACGGCCCGCACCTCGCGCAGCTCCCGCGACCAGCGGTCGAACACGGCGGGGAAGGCACGGTCGTCGATGAGGCCGATGGCCCGGGCGTGGTCGAGCAGACGCCGGGGCTGGCTCGCCCAGTCGTCGAAATCGGCCGGGGCACCGAGGGCGGCGACGCCCTTGATGGCAGGGTCGCGCGCGGCGGCGCAGATGCACAGCGCCCCGCCGGTGCCGAACCCGACGAGCCAGATCCCGCTGGGGCTGTGGGCCGAGCGGAGGTGGGCGACGGCGGCGGAGATGTCGTCGAGCCACCCGATGAGCGAGAACTGGCCCTCGGAGGCGCCCGCCCCGCGCAGGGCGGGGGCGAGCACGAGCCAGCCGAGCTCGTCAGCCACCCGGTCGGCGAGCTCGGGGTAGCTGAGTGCCGCTGCCGCGGCACCGCCGGCGCCACCGGGGAAGCCGTGGCAGAGCACCACCGCCGGCGGGTGCGAGCCGATGCGGCCGGCCGGTGGCTCGGCCAGGTGGGCCTCGATCGTGAGCCGTCCGGACGGGAAGGAGTGCTTCAAGCTCAGCCGACGTCGGCCGGCGCGCTGCGGTGCGGCTTGTAGCCCCGGTTGCGGGCCTCGACCAGCGTGTCGGGCCCGAACATCAGCCCCACCTCGGCGGCGACGATGTCGTCGATGATCTCCTGGTCGGCCGCGTCGACGTCGTAGACGATCTGCGTGCGCTTGTCGCCGAGGTACCTCGCGTGCTCGAAGCGGATCGGGCGTTCGGCCATGGGCGCGCACGCTACGAGGCGGCCCACCGGACGCGCCATGCTGCGAACGGTGGGAACGATGAGGCGGCTCGGGGTGGCGGCGGCGCTGGTCGACGGCGCCCGCGTGGCCGGCGACGTGGAGGTCGACGCCGACGGGCGGATCGCCGCGCTCGGCGTCGCCGGGGCGGCCGGGACCGGGCTGGCGGTGCCCGGCTTCGTGGACGTCCAGGTGAACGGCTTCGGGGGCGTCGACCTCACCGCAGCCGACCTCGACGGCTACCGCACGGCTCGCGCCGCGCTGGCCCGGGGCGGCGCGACAGCGTTCCTGGCGACCATACCCACCGCCCGGCCCGAGCGCTACGAGCCGGCCCTGGCG
>JACDCH010000163.1 GCA_013694495.1 Acidimicrobiia bacterium
CGTCCTACCTGCGGGCGCTCCAGGAGAGAGCCGAGAAGTCGGACGCCCATCTCGGACGCGCGAGACACGCGGAACGTGCGGTGTTGATTCTTGTGAGGACCTCGTCATGCGCCGAGTGTGCACACAACGCGACAGGTGTTGCAACCCTCATCCTGCTCTGAGCAGAAAGTTTCTCAACAGGGGTTGACAACACCGGGTGACTCTGTGCATTCTCGCTCTCGCTATGAGCAGAACGCTTCTCACCGCCGGTCAGGTCGCCGAACGAGCGGGCGTGCACCGCTCCACCGTTCATCACTGGGAGAAGGACGGCAAGCTCGACGCGGCTGAGGTCGTGAACGGCATCCGCCTATGGGACGCCGAGGTCGTCGACGCCCTCGTAGCTGACCGAGCCGCACTCGCCGTTGAGCCGAGCGGGCGCCAGTGCACCAGCAACCTCTGCGGCGAGTGTGAGAACGCCGACGACCTGGCCCACGAGGACTGGCACCGGGGCGGTGACCAGTGATGGACAGGTCCTCCCACTGCACCGTCGTGCTGGCCATGTTCCGGGCGCACGCCGAGACGGCGACCTGCGCCGCCGAGATCGTCGCCTACGAGCTCGGGTGGCTCAAGGGCACCGCGGCCGCGCTCGTCGTCGCCGCCACCCACGGTGCCGTGCACGCCGACGACGTCGAGCGCCTGGCCGGCGTCCTCGACGCCATCGAAGCGATGCGCGCCGAGGTCGTGGCGGCATGAGCCCGCTACCCGACCCGATGGACTCGCGGGCGCTCCCGCCGTGCACCGCGGAGGAGGCCCGCTCCCTCACCGAGCGCATCCGCGCTCAGGTCGAGGCGCTGTGCTTCCTGGTTGCCGAAGCCCGCGACCGGGGAGCGTGGCGGGCCCTCGGCTATGCGTCGTTCAGTCCGGCACGCCGACTGACCCACGGGTCAGTCGGCCAGCGTCGGCGATCGCGTCGATGACCTTGGCCTTAGGTGGCGGCATGAAGCTCGCCGTCAGCTTCTTCGTGCCCGGCACCCCCCGGCCGCAGGGCAGCAAGCGCGCCTTCGTCGCCGGCGGGCGTGCCGTGATGACCGAGTCGAGCGGCCGGGCCCACAAGGACTGGCGGGCCCAGGTCGCCCACGAAGCCGCCGAAGCGTGGCGCGAGCCCGAACTGATCGACGGCCCCGTCGTCCTCGACGTCACGTTCGTGCTGCTCCGCCCGAAGTCCCGCCCGAAGTCGAGGCCCATGCCCGACTCGGCCCCCGACACGTCGAAGCTCGTGCGCTGCATCGAGGACTCGCTCACCGGGACGGTGTGGCGCGACGACTCGCTCGTCGTCGACCTCCGGGCCCGGAAGGTGTACGGGGAGCGCCCCGGGGCGCACATAACCGTCAGCCGCTACCCGACCTCGGGTGAGACGTCGAACACCGCGTCGGCGGTGGCGTCGTGATCGCCCTTCAGGTGTTCTCGCTCGCAACGGCATGGATCGCGATCAGCATCGCGGTCGGCTGCGTCGTCGGCCTGGTGCTGGTCGGGATCGAGCTGGACGACGACGACCACGAGGACCTCCTCAAGCACGAGGCCGAGCGCCGGGCCATGGCCCGCACCGTCGACCGCTGCAGGTCGCACCGCTCCTCGACCACTCACCACCACGAGCACGGAGCGATGCCCCGATGAGCACAGCCGTCGACGACCTGCTGGCCCACGCCGGCCCCCGCTTGCCCGAGAGGGACAGATACGGGCGCTACATGATCCCGGACCCGCACACGGGCAGGAAGCGGGCGTGGACCCGGGCGACGACCGTCGCCTCGACGCTGTCGGACAAGTTCGGCCTGCAGCAGTGGGCGCAGCGGATGACCGCCATCGGCCTGACCCGCCGCGCTGACCTCTACGCCCGGGTGGCGGCCACCCCGATCGACGACAAGCAGGCCATGAACCGCCTCGTCGACGAGGCGAAGGAGGCGGCGGCCGCGTCCGCCGGCGCCAACGTCGGCACGGCGCTGCACAGCTTCACCGAGCGTCTCGACCGCGGCGAGGATGTCCTGGCGCCGGCGCCATGGGACGCCGACCTCGAGGTCTACCGCACCACGATGGCCGGGGCCGGCGTGGTCGTTGTGCCCCGGATGATCGAGGTGATCGTGACGCTGCCCGAGCTGGGGGTGGCGGGCACGTTCGACCGGGTCGTCACGGTGCCCGGCGGCGAGCTCCCGCTCGTGGCCGACCTGAAGTCCGGCGGGTTCCTCGACTGGTGCGAGATCTCGATCCAGCTGGCGCTCTACGCCCACGCCGAGACGATCTACGACCTCGCCACCGGGCAGCACCTGCCCATCCCCGCCCTCGACCAGGAGCGGGCGCTCGTCATGCACCTGCCGGCCGGGAAGGCCACGTGCACGCTCTGGCAGGTCGACATCGCCGCCGGCTGGGAAGCCGTGCAGCAGGCCATGTGGGTCCGGACGTGGCGCAAGCGCAAAGGCATCGCCACTGCGCTGGCCACGATGCCCACCGGGCCGGTGCCGGGCGACGACGGACTCGGCGATCGCCTCGTCGACTGGCTCCGTGACCGTGTCGCCCAGGTGGTCATGCACCTCGACGGCCGAGCGCTGCCGGTCGCCTGGCCCGAGGGTGTGCCGACGTTCCGCAACGGCGGGCCCACGACCGCCGCCCACCTCGCCGAGCTCGAGCGTTGGTGCAACGTCATCGAGGCCCAGCTCGGCCTGCAGTTCCCCGCGCTGAAGCCGTCCGACGCCGTCGCGGAGCCTGCGAGCTCCAACGGCGTGCACCACGGCCCGCCGCCGAAGGGCGACACTCCGGCCGAGATCCACGCTTCGCTGAAGGCCCGCTTCCTGGCCGTGCAGGCCAACGACCTGCGCGACGCGGCCACCGCCCAGGCCCGTGAGGCCGGCGTCGCCGACGTCGGGCGCCTCACCGAGGCCCAGGTGGCGAAGCTCACCTCGATCATCGAGGCGCTCGAGGCGTCGTGGGAGCTGCGCAAGGCCTTCCTGGCCTCCCTCGTGCAGGGCATGGCCGAGGACGAGGTCCAGGCCGTCGTCGACGTCGTCGCCCCGCCCGAGCCCGACGAGTCCGGCGGGTCGACACAGCACTGGCCACTCGACGCGCTCCACGTCGACCACATCGAGTCCATCGAGGCGCTCCTGGCGCTCATCGATGCCGGCGGCGCCGCCTTCAGCTACGACGGCGCCAGCGCCACGCTCGTCGCCGTTGAGGACGTCGCCCTCGAGCTGCTCTGCGGTGCCC
>JACDCH010000164.1 GCA_013694495.1 Acidimicrobiia bacterium
CGACGACCGTGCGCCCGGCGTCGGCGCCGTCGGCCAGGAACCACCGCCACGCGGTCACCGCGTCGTCGACCGCCGCCGGGTGCGCGTGCTCCGGGGCGAGGCGATAGCCGACGTTCAGGACGGTGGCTCCCGTGGCGCGCGAGAGCGTGGCGCAGAACGTGCGGTGCGTCGTCAGCGAGCCGGCCGTGTAGGCGCCGCCGTGCAGGTAGAGCAGCCACCGGTCGGCGGCAGCGCCCGCGGCCGCGACGCGCTCGCAAGGCACCCCGTTGGCGTCGACGGGCTCGACGGTGACGTCGTCGGGCAGCGGCTGCATCCCGGCCATCGCCTCCATCGACGCCCGCCGGGCCAGCACGTCGTCGCCCCCCTCGATCGGGTTGCTCCGGAGCAGCTCGACCAGTGCGTTCAGACCGTCGCTCGCCATCGCCGCACGGTACGCGCTGGTCAGGACCTGCGGACCCAGTGAGCGTGACGGTTCGCGGCCGCAGGTCCCTCCTGCGTCTCGATTCGATTCCGGGGCCCGGCAAGGGGGCTTCGCCGGGGCGGTCCGGACCCCTTCATCTGGGTCCTTTCGCCGTCACTCGCTTCGCTCCGTTCCGGCGAGTTGTGGGGCCCTCGCTGCGCTCGGTCGTTCCGGTCCTCGGCCGACTTCGTCGCCCTGCGGCCGATACCTGGGGGCTCCGCCCCGAGACCCCCAGCGCCTCCGGCGGTCGACAGGCGCGTCGCGACGCGGTTGTTCCGCCGCAGGTCCTCAGCTCAGCCGAACAGGGCCCAGACGACGAGGGCGGCGCAGGCGGCGACCGCCACCGCCACCATCACGTAGTCCGACGGCCGGCGCACCTGCTTGCGGTGCGGGTTGAAGCCCAAGGCCCTGAGTATGGTCCGCGCCCGTGGACCCCGAGAACCTCCGCCTCGAACGTGCCGACGGCGTCCTGACCATCACGCTCGACCAGCCGGGGAAGAAGAACGCGCTCACGCGCCCGATGTTCCTCGGGCTCCGCGACGTGTTCCGGGAGCTGATCGCCGACCCGGATGCCACCCGGGTGGTGGTGATCACCGGCGCGGGGGGCGAGTTCTGCTCGGGCGCCGACCTCAGCGGCGGCGACGACGGTGTCGTCCCGATGCACCAGCTGACGTGGATGCGCCAGGTGGGGGAGGCGTGCGCCGCCTTCCACGCCGTGCCCCAGCCCGTGATCGCCAAGGTCGTCGGGGTGGCCGCCGGCGCCGGCGCCAACCTCGCCCTCGGCTGCGACCTCGTCGTCGCCGCCGACACCGCCCGGTTCAGCGAGATCTTCTCCCGCCGGGGCCTGTCGATCGACTTCGGCGGCTCGTGGCTGCTGCCCCGGCTCGTCGGCCTGCACAAGGCCAAGGAGCTGGCTTTGTTCGCCGACATCGTCTCCGCCGCCGATGCCGCAGCCATGGGGCTCGTGAACCGGGTGCTGCCCGTCGACGAGGTCGACGCCTTCGTCGACGACTGGGCCCGCCGCCTGGCCGCTGGCCCGCCGCTGGCCCTGTCGATGACGAAGAAGCTCCTCAACGCCTCGTCGGCCGCCACCATCGAGCAGGCCCTCGAGAACGAGGCCATGGCCCAGACCGTGAACTTCGGCACCGCCGACACGCTCGAGGCCATGACCGCCTTCATCGAGAAGCGCGATCCGGTCTTCCGCGGCCGCTGACCAGGCCGAACAGGTGCCGCACCGGCTGATCGGCCGGCTTCACCGTCACACCCCCTGGGCATGATGGTGACGTAGCCCGCTCGTTGGCCGGCGGGGTGAACGGCCTTCCTCGATCCGTCGTTCCGCGCATCCGAGGAGGGCCCCGTGCTCGCCATCATCCCGTCCGCAACCGTGCTGGGCGCCCGCGGGCTGCTCGTGCAGGTCGAGGTGCACGTCTCCGTCGGCCTGCCCGGCGTCAACGTCGTCGGGCTGCCGGACACCGCCTGCCGCGAGGGCGTCCATCGGCTCAGCGCCGCCTTCCGGATGGCCGGCCTCGAGTGGCCGGCGAAGCAGAAGAAGCTCGTGGTCAACCTGGCGCCCCCGGGCATCCCCAAGCTCGGCAGCGGCATGGACCTCGCCATCGCCATCGGCGCCCTGGTGAGCAGCGACCAGCTGCCCCTCCCGGCGATCGAGGGCATGGCCTTCCTGGGCGAGCTCGGCCTCGACGGCACGCTGCGGTCGGTGCCGGGCATCGTGCCGATGGTCGCCACGCTGGCCGAGGCGCCTGGGGTCCACACGATCGTGGTGCCGGCCGCGGCCCACCACGAGGCCGCGGTGGCCGGCGCCGGCCTCGTGCGCTCGGCCACCCGGCTGCAGGACCTCCTCCCCCAGCTCGACGGCGGGCTGCCGTGGTGCGACCC
>JACDCH010000168.1 GCA_013694495.1 Acidimicrobiia bacterium
GTCGGCGGTGACGCCCACGAACGCGCCGCTGGCGTCATCCCACCGGAAGCGATCGGCGACGGTCTCGAACGCGTTCAGAACGGCTTCGCGCTGGTCGTCGGCGTCCGGCTCGCCCGCGCCGCCCCCGGGCGAGCTGAGCTTCCCGGTGGCCTGGTGGGCCGCCGACGCCATCCCGCCCGGCAACCGCCCCGTCGTGATCGCCCGGCGCACGCTGCGCGCCGCGCCCTCGCGGACCATCCCGAGCAGCCGCCCCTTCGCCAGCGCGGCCCCCTTGCCGAGCATCCCGCTGCCGCCCCCGGGCCGCCCCTGCGCCCGCACCTCGACGCCCGTGGCCCGGCACCAGAACACGACCTCGAACGTGCCCCCGTCGATCGGTACGACCCCGGCGACCAGCGGCTCGATCTGTTCGAAGGTCACGTCGTCGCTCACGACTGCTCTCTACTACCTCCGAGCGGCCGGACGGGCGGGAACCGACCGCCGACCACCCGACGGGCGGGAGGCCGATTCGCCAGAGTCGAGGTGATGGCCCCTGGACCCGCCGCCTGGGGCGGTCCCTGACAGGGTGGGCTGCTGCCCCGGAGCTGACCACCGTTCGCGGCGGCAGCATCGGTGCGCGCCACCCACCGCGCCGGGCGAGGGCACGCAGCCGTCAGCGGGCGGTGCGGCGCCCGCCCTGCCAGACGACGACGGACTGCTTCACCGGCACGAGGTCGCGGCGGTACTGGCGGTGGGTGCTGGCGACCGCGGCGTTGGCCGCCTGCTTCACCTCGTCGAGCTGGCGCTGCGTGCGGGCGAGCTCGGCCTCGAGCTCGAGCACCTTCTGCACGCCGGCCAGGTTGAGGCCGTCGTTCGTGAGCTCCTGGATGCGCCGCAGCTGGGCGATGTCGGCGTCGCTGTACCGGCGGTTGCCGCCGGCGGTGCGGGCCGGGTCGACGAGGCCTTTGCGCTCGTAGATGCGCAGCGTCTGCGGATGGACGCCGGCGAGCTCGGCGGCCACGGAGATGACGTAGAGCGCACGTTCGTCGTGGCGCATCACGCCTGTCCTTCTACCCCGAGGTGGGCCCGGGGGGAAGCAGTGGTGGCGGCGGCCAGGGCCTCGACCGCGTTGCGCTCCTCCTTGGACAGCTTCAGCGGGACGGCGACGTCGACGGTGACGAGCAGGTCGCCGTGGGCGTCGCCCTTGCGCGGCAGCCCCTTGCCCCGCACCCGGAACGTGCGCCCCGAGCGGGTGCCTTCGGGGACCTTGATGGTGACCGGGCCGCCGTCGAGGGTCGGCACCGCCACCTCGGCCCCGAGCACGGCCTCCGGGAACGTGATGGGGACGGCGACGGTGAGATCGCTGCCCTGGCGACCGAAGAGGGGGTGGTCGGCCACCCGCACGGTGACGTAGAGATCGCCGTTCGGGCCGCCGTTGCGGCCTGGGCCGCCCCGGCCCGCCAGCCGGATGCGCTGGCCGTCGGCCACGCCGGCCGGGATCCGCACCTTGACCTGGCGCGCTTTGCGCTCCACGCCGCCGCCCCGGCACGTCGGGCACGGTTCCTCGATCATGAAGCCCTGGCCCCGGCAGGCCTGGCACGGCGCCGAGAACGAGAAGAAGCCCTGGTCGTCGTCGACCACCCCGCGCCCACCGCACACCGAGCACGCCCGGGGCGTGGTGCCGGGCTTGGCACCCGACCCGTGGCACGTGGCGCAGGCCACGTCGGAGGTGATGTTGACCGACGTCTCGACCCCGGAGGCGGCGCCGACGAACGACAGCTGCAGCTCGCTCTCGAGGTCGGGGCCCCGCTGCGGCCCGGTGCCCCGGCCGGTGCCACCGCCGGCGCGGCCCCGGGCCGTGCGGGCGGCCCGGGTGAAGAGGCCGGAGAAGACGTCACCCAGGTCGGAGAAGCCGGCCCCGCCGCCGCCGGTGAAGTCGCCCATCCCCATGGGGCCCAGGCGGCGGACCTCGTCGTACTCCTTGCGCTTGGCCTCGTCGCCGAGCACGTCGTAGGCCGCCGAGACCTCCTTGAAGCGCTCCTCGGCCGCCGCGTCGCCGGGGTTGGCGTCGGGGTGGAGCTCCCGCGACAGCTTGCGGTACGCGGTCTTGATCTCCTTGGGCGGCGCGCTGTCGGCCACGCCGAGGACCTTGTAGTAGTCCTTCTCGTACCACTCCCGCTGCGCCGCCATCAGCTCTCCCCCGCCCGCTCCGCACCACTCGGCCTGCCCGGATTCGC
>JACDCH010000462.1 GCA_013694495.1 Acidimicrobiia bacterium
GCTCCTGACGAGGAGGTGCGGTGAGCGAGCGGAAGCCCCCCGGCGTCGGCTGGGAGTCGTGGGTGGAGAAGCAGATCCGCGAGGGGATGGAGCGGGGCGAGTTCGACCAGCTCCCCGGGTCGGGCAAGCCGCTGGCCGACGTCGGCGACCGCCACGACGACCTGTGGTGGGTGAAGCAGAAGCTCAAGCGCGAGGAGGTGTCCTACCTCCCGCCGACCCTCGCCATCCGCAAGGAGCGCGACGACGCCCTGGAGAAGGTGGCGGCGTCGACCTCGGAGCAGGAGGTGCGCCGCATCCTCACCGGGCTCAACGAGCGCATCCGCTACGTCAACAGCCACACCGTCACCGGCCCCCCGTCGACCCTCATGCCCCTGGACCTCGACGAGCTCGTGGCGCGGTGGCTGGCGCGACGCGAGGGCCAGACCGACTGACCCGCTGGAAGGCGGGTAGACCGGAGGCCATGGCCACCCTCGTCCAGGACAACGCCGAGCGCTCGCGCTTCGAGATCACCGTCGACGACGAGCTGGTCGGCGTGGCCGACTACCGCGTCGACGGCGACGTCGTCGTGCTGCCGCACACCGAGATCGCGCCCCGCCACCGGGGCGAGGGCCTGGCCGCCGTGCTGGTGGCCGGGACCCTCGACGAGATCCGGCGCCGGGGGCAGACGGTGGTGCCCGCCTGCTGGTACGTCGCCCAGTACATCGACGACAACCCGGAGTACAAGGACCTCCTCGCCTCCTGACCGTCAGCTGCGGGAGCGGCGGGGCCGGCGGCGCTGCCGGGCGTCGGCCACCATCGGGGGCGACCACCCGGCGTCGGCCCAGGCCAGGTTCGTGCCCGGCGGGACGATCTCGTCGACCCGGTCGAGCACGTCGTCGGCCAGCTCGACCTCGAGGGCGCCGAGCTGGCTCGTCAACTGCTCCATGGTGCGGGGCCCGATGATCGCCGAGGTCACCGCCGGGTTGTTCACCACCCAGGCCACGGCGAGGTGGGGGAGCGACAGCCCGGCGTCCTCGGCGAGCACGGCCAGCGCATCGGCGGCCACGAGCTTCGCCTGGTTCTCGGGATTCGTGAGGTCGTAGCGGTCGGGGACGCGCTGGGCCCGGCGGCTCGTGAGGTCCTCGACCCCGAGGCGCCACTTGCCCGACAGCCAGCCGCCGGCCAGCGGGCTCCACGGGATCACGCCCATGCCGTAGCGCTGGCAGGTGGGCAGCACGTCGGCCTCGATGCCCCGGACGAGGATCGAGTACGGGGGCTGCTCGCACACGAAGCGCTCCCGGTGGCGGCGCTCGGCCGTCCAGTGCGCCTCGACGATGGCGGAGGCCGGGTACGTCGAGCTCCCGAGGTAGCGCACCTTGCCCTGGTGCACGAGGTCGGACAGCGCGCCGAGGGTCTCGTCGACGTCGACCGTGAGGTCGGGCCGGTGCACCTGGTAGAGGTCGATGTGGTCGGTGCCGAGCCGGCGCAGGCTGGCCTCGCACTCGCGCATGATCCAGTAGCGCGACCCGCCGCCCTGGTTCGGGCCCGGGCCCATCGGCGCGAAGAACTTCGTGGCCAGGACCACCTCGTCGCGGCGGCCGGCGATGGCTTGGCCCACGATCTCCTCGGATTCGCCGGCGGAGTACACGTCGGCCGTGTCGATGAAGTTGATGCCGGCCTCGAGGGCGGCGTGGATGACCGCCACCGACTCGTCGTGGTCGGGGTTGCCCCAGGCCCCGAACATCATCGCACCGAGGCAGGCGGGGCTCACCTTGAGGCCGGTTCGACCCAGGCTCCGGTAGTGCACGCTGTGCTCCTCACGTCGACGACCACGTGACCCTAGAGGCGGCTCTGGCATCCTCTCCGCCGTGCCCGAAGCCGACGAGGAGATGCGCGAGCGGGTGCGGGCCGCCACCGAACTGCTCGAGCGTCTGGCCCGCGATCGCACTGCGCTGCGGGCGATCCCGGAGCCCGAGCGGGTGCGGTTCCTCACCGCAGCCGGCGACCTCTACGCCCCCGACGCCGACGCCCGCCGCCAGCAGATCAAGGCCCGGCGCCGCCAGGAGAAGGCCGAGCGGCGCGACCGCACGAACGGCGTCCTCGCGTCCACCGGGATCCGCAGGCTCCGCGAGCGGCCGGTGTTCACGACGCCCAACGTGTTCCCGCCGACCGCCGTGCCCGAGGACGTCGTGGACGATGAGGACGACGGAGGCAGCGGCGCCGACGTGCACGAGGCCCAGCACTGCTACGTGTGCAAGGTGGGGTTCTCGGCGGTCCACCCCTTCTACGACCAGCTCTGTCCGCCCTGCGCGGCGTTCAACCTGCACAAGCGCACGGCGACGGCCGACCTGACCGGGCGGGTGGCGCTGCTCACCGGAGGCCGGGTCAAGATCGGTTACCAGGCCGGCATCAAGCTCCTCCGGGCGGGCGCCCACGTCGTGGTCACCACCCGGTTCCCCCGCGACGCCGCCCTCCGCTTCGCAGCCGAGCCCGACGCGCCCGACTGGGCCGGGCGGCTCGAGGTGTTCGGCCTCGACCTGCGTCACACGCCGAGCGTCGAAGCGTTCTGCCGCCACCTGGGCTCGACCCGCCCCCGCCTCGACTTCATCGTCAACAACGCGTGCCAGACCGTGCGCCGGCCGCCCGAGTTCTACCGGCACATGATGGACGTCGAGACGGCTGCGCTCGAGGACATGCCGCCCGCGGCCGCAGCGCTGCTCGGCGAGTACGAGCGGCAGCGCCCGACTGCGGTCGCCGGCATCGCCCGACCGGCGGAGCTGTCGCAGGCCGCACTGGTGCCGGCCGACCTCGAGGCGCAGGGCGACCTGTTCCCCGCCGGCCAGCTCGACCAGGACCTGCAGCAGGTCGACCTGCGGGGCCGGAACTCGTGGCGGCTCACGCTGGCCGAGGTCTCGGCGGTCGAGATGCTCGAGACGCAGCTCGTCAACGCGGTGGCGCCGTTCGTGCTCAACGCCCGGCTCAAGCGGCTCATGCTCCGCACGCCCGAGCGCGACAAGCACATCGTCAACGTGTCGGCCGTGGAGGGGCAGTTCTACCGGCGCTTCAAGACCACCCGGCATCCGCACACGAACATGGCCAAGGCCGCACTCAACATGATGACCCGCACGGCCGCGGCCGAGTACCACGCCGACGGCATCCACATGAACAGCGTCGACACCGGCTGGGTGAGCGACGAGGACCCGGCGGCCATCGCGGCGCGCAAGCGCAGCGAGCACGGCTTCCACCCGCCGCTCGACATCGTCGACGGCGCGGCCCGGATCCTCGACCCGATCTTCCACGGCTTCGCCACCGGGGAGCACGTGTGGGGGCAGTTCCTGAAGGACTACCGCCCGACCGACTGGTGACGCCTGGTCAGGCGATGGCGTGCACCGCTTCGACGAGCGCGTCGACGTCGGCCTCGGTGGTGTGGCGCACGACCCCGGCGCGCACCGCGCCGCCGGCGGCACGCAGGCCGAGGGCGTCGACCAGCTCGCAGGCGTAGTTGTCGCCGCTCCACACCGCGATGCGGCGCTCGGCCAGCGCCTGGGCCACGGCGTCGGGGGCTTGACCGGCGACGCTGAAGATCGTGGTCGGCGCCCGGCCCTCCGGCGCCACCGGGGCGTGGACGGTGACGCCCGGGATCGAGCGCAGCCCGGACTCGAGGCGGGCCAGCAGGTCGGCCTCGGTGGCCATCACCGCGCTCCAGGGGTGCTCGGCGATGAACCGGGCCGCCCCGCCGATGCCGGCGATCACCTCGAACGCCTTGGTGCCGGTCTCCCAGCGGTCGGCCCCCTCGTAGTCGGCGGGCCGGACGCGGTAGGGCTCGACGCTCCGCAGCAGCTCGTCGCTGAGCACGAGGATGCCGGCGTGGGGGCCGTACCACTTGTAGGGCGAGGTGACGAGCGAGTCGATGCCCCAGCCGTCGATGTCGATGGGCAGGTGCGGTGCCCGGGCGACGGCGTCGACGTGGAGCCGGGCGCCGGCGGCGCGGGTCATCGTCGCCGCGGCGCGCAGGTCGGGCGCGAAGCCGGTGAGGTTCGACGCGCCGGTGAGCGCCACCCAGGCGACGCCACCGGCCCGCAACGCCGCCTCGAGGTCGGCGAGGTCGAGCGAGCCGTCGGTGGGGTCGACCGGCAGCAGTGTCACAT